>JBCBSY010000023.1:0-11488 GCA_039818925.1 Pseudomonadota bacterium
GACATTAATCGTCTCCGGCACGTGGTGAAAGAAATAGATCAGGACGCCAATCGAGGCGAGGGAAAGGCCAAGCGCCATCAATATCGAAAGGTGCGGCACGAAGGCGTCAAAGGACTGGCTTGCATCTTCTGCGGCGGCGTTGCGCACAGTGCGCAGGATCATCAGGCAGTAAACAAATGTCGCGATAAAAGTTCCGAGCGTCAGCTGATTGCCACGGTCGCGCATAAAATTGCCAATTAGTCGTGGGCCAAAGTTTGCGCTCGCATAGGAAACAGCGACGATCGTGATCGAAAACGTCACGCCCGCCACGCCAATGATCGATCCGGCGATGACGGTCAGGACGGAGCGCGCGCCTTCCGTACGCGTCGCCGTCGCCCAGTCATAGTCACGAAGCCATGCCGCGCCATATTGCGCGTCAAGCCATTGCATAAAGAATGAGAGAAACAATGCAGCAATTGTCATGCATCCTGGAATGAACCAGTAGCTGGCGCGCAAATCCTCAATGATTTTTATCAGATTTGCGTGCATTGATCGCCGGAGAGCATTAAGAAAAGAGCTTGAAGGTTTATATCATATTCATGCCTGCGGGGAAGCGCGCGTAGTGTGGTGATGTCGATTTGGCACGCTCAATCGAGAACTCGCTTGTGCTGCGCGCTCACCTCTCCAGTAACTGTCCGTACTCAAAGCGCGGCAAGGTGTCGAAATCTGGCGTTGTCGGGGTTGTCTCAAAAGATGCGTTGTCGGCCGCCATGGAAATGGCGGACCAGTCTATGCGCACCAACCGGTCGCCAATGTCTGCCAGACCGCCGTCCGACAAAATAGCGCTGTCGATATTCCACTCCCGTCCTAGAATGAAGTCGTACATGTCAGCGACTTTTTCGCCCTCGGGATTGTAAATTGCAGCGTCGAGAATTTTTCGCGCACTGAGAAGAGATGTATCGACTTCTCCGCCGACTGAAAAATCGGCCGGAAGATAGGAAATTCCGTCGCCCAGCGCTTCGAGCTCTTCATCGGTAAGCGTCATGACGATCGAGACATCGCCAAGCTCGTCTTCAGTCATGATAAAGCGCTGAACCGTAACAAGGACCAGATCGTCGCCCACGCCGAAAATGCCGCCTTCACTCAGCACCGCAAGGGCCGGCTCGCCGGCGCGTGTAAACAATAAGTCATCCACGCGTGCAGCGACTTCGCCTTTTCGGGTTCGAACCTCTACATCGAGAATGTTTCGCGCCGTCATGCCCAGCGCATTGATGTCGTCGATTTCTTTCTGGATTGCCTCGCCGATGGCGTTCGTCGTGTTTTCGGCGCTTTTTGCGACGGCCTCCCCTACATCTTCCGCAATTTCACCGGCATCTGCTGCTGCTTCTTCCGTGTATTCGCCGACGCCCGGCTCATTGGCGGGTTCATCAACCTGATTGGGCTCGCCGCAGGCGGACAGCGCCAGCATGAGGGCAGGCATAGCAAATAGCTTCAATCGATTGCGCATCGTCGTGTCCCGGTTTTTAAAATTCACGCAACATGTGTGAACGAGGGAGAGAACAGCAACCGCGAAAAAAAGTTCCCACAGATGAACGCCTCGAAGGAAAAAGTGTTATGTCGAGTGGAGTTCACGGACCTAAATGCTGACACTGGCGCACATCTCTGACCTTCATTTTGGCGACGCAAGTCCGCTTGCGGTCAGCAGGCTGCGTGATGAGTTGAATGCGACGGCGCCCGACGTAATCATAGCGACCGGCGATTTAACGCAAGGCGGGCGTAAGCGCGAGTTCCAGCAAGCATCAGAGTTCTTGTCGAGCTTACAGTCGGAGCTTTTGGTGCTTCCGGGCAATCATGACGTGCCTGTACGTAATCTCTGGGCGCGCTTCGTCGCCCCCTATGCCCGGTACGAAAGGCACATCGGCGCCGATATCAATCCGGTTTTAAGCGACCAGAAAGTGACCGCCGTCGGACTGAATTCGGCCCGCCGGGCGGCGCTCGATATCAACTGGTCGTTTGGTCGGTTATCCCGCCGCCAGATCGGCCACGCGGTGCAAAATCTGCGCGCCGGTGCGGACGGGAGCTTACGGGTGGTGGCCGTTCATCACCCGTTTGTGCAGGGGCCTGGAACCGCCGGTTCACGGATTGTCGGGCGCGGCGAAGAAGCGTTAGCGGCGTTCGCCGAAAACGGGTTGGATGTCTTGTTCACCGGCCATGTGCATGTTTCGAAAGCAGAAGCTGTGGACGTCAATGGACGCGGGGTGGTGATTGCTCAGGCTGGCACGGCTGCATCGCGGCGCACGCGAGGGCAGGCGCCGTCCTACAACATGATTACCGCATCGTCCGATACGCTGCAGGTCGACACGCGCGAGCTCTGTGGGTCCCAGTTCGAACAATGCCAGTCTGTAAGATTTGAAAAGTCCAAAAACGCGGGCTGGCGTGAAAGCACATAGATTTCAGGGGCTGGCCTCATTGGGCGCGCGACATGAATCCCGCGAATGATCGCAAACCGGGAACCAAACCCGCTCCCGCGACATTAATATTAGGGCGTAAGCGTTTTTAGCAGGGGAACGCTGGATACGCCGCGAGAGCCGCTGGCGGAGGCCATAACGCCCCGAGCCCATCCTTCGCCAGCGGCAGCGTATGTTCTGAATCTAGAGCGGTTGGGATCTGAAATGGGGGTTCGTCTTCGAATGAAGGCTGCCCTTGAGCATCTCCAGTTGAGACGCCCACATCATTTTTCAGAAAAGTCACCACGCCAATATTGCGGATTTAAACGCCGGCGCGCCATGGAAAGATGGCGTCTGACAGCATCGGTGCTGATAGTCATGATCGCGGCCGCGTCGGTGACGGACCAGCCCTCAATAACGACCAGCGCCATCACCACTTTTTCATTGAAGGGCAGGCTATAATATTCCTGAAGGAGCGCGCGTGCTTTTTCAGACAGCTTGGCGTTTTCAGAAAAAATATCAGCCTTGGCTGTTCGAACGTGGGTTTGTAGCTCGCGCGCTTTTTCGAAGGCGGCCTTATACGCTTCCAGGCGTGAGCGCATATCAGGCGTGACGTTTGCTGATTCGCCCTTGGCGGCGCCTGGTTCATGCTGTTGATCCAATTGAGATACAGCGAGGGCAACCGCTGCGCGGTCGCTCAGAATAAACATGAGAAACCTGTGCAGGCCCGGCGTATCACCGCCGGATAGACGCAACTTGTTACACATTTGAACGCCATAGCTGTCGCTCCCCGGAAGGGGGCATAGACGAGTTAATTCCGGGGCGCCTTAACCTGGGTTAAGGCGGCGGCGTCAACTTGCGGGTCTAAATGAGGCAGGTCGGAGACGATAGCGCGGCGGCGCTGCATCAAGGTGAAGGTAATCGGTCGAAAAATCACACTTCTCGATAAGGGCGTCCTTGTCTTTAATGACGATCAGATCCTTGTTCCTTTCAATAAGCCCGTCATTGACGAAACGCTTCAGGACGCGGCTGATATGGACAAAGCTCAACCCCAGCGCATCGGCAATAAGAACCTGGCTGACCGGCAACCGGAATTCGCTGTTGTCGCCTTCACCAATGATCATCGCGCGGCGGTGCAGCTCCAGCAGCAAATGAGCAACGCGCTCCGCCGCGTCGCGGCGCCCGTTGCGAACGATTTGTTCGCGCAAGATCGCCTCTTCTTGAAGCGTCGCCCACCACAAGGCAAGCCCGACATTATTATCCTGAGAAAAGACTTCCAGCATCGCGTCACCAGGAATAGCCAAGGCGGTTACCTTGGTGATTGCGGCGACAGAATGATCGGCGGCGTCGGCCACAAAAACCTGAAGATCAAAAAAATCACCGGGCAGCAAAAAATTCAAAACCTGCGTACGGCCGTCTTGAAGCGTGACATAGCGCGCGGCCCAACCGGACTTGACGATCAGCGCTTCCGTGGGTTCTTCACCTTTTTCAATGACGTCGTCGCCAGGCTCATAAACGCGCTCACGCATGGGCAGCGCCAGCAAGGCGTCGCACTCCGCATCGCCGATTTCACAATAATGCGAAAGTCTTGCAAACAGAGCTCTCATCAAAATCTCTATAGGGGCCGCGGCCACGTTCATGCAATATGCTCCTTACATATATATGCGCCAATTGTGTGCTGTGGCCTGATATGCGGCGGACTATACAAGACTGCGCATTTCAATGTCTGACTTCCGCGTGCTGCTAGAGCGGGAAACCCCTATTCTTAGCCGCTACGCGCGTCGCTTGTGTCGCGGCTCGGCCTGGAGTGAAGACCTCCTGCAGGAAACGCTTCTGCTTGCGCTCAGGCTGGAAAAGTCCTTTACGCTCGGAACCAATTTACGCGCGTGGTTGTTTACATTGATGAGAAATAAATATCGAAACGAGGTAAGGAAACGCCAGCGCCGCGGTAAGATAACAATCGAAGAACAGGTTAATGACTACATCACCGATTGGTCAATTCGTCAAGAATCAAGCCTGGCGTTGTCGCAAACGTTGGACGCGCTAGCGGTGTTGCCGAAAGACTATCGAGACGTGTTGGTTTTGGTTGCTGTTAAAGAGCTGACTTACGTAGAAACGGCCGATAGAATCGGCATTCCCATAGGGACTGTCCGTTCCCGGCTGTCACGCGCGCGCGTCCTTTTGAAATCTGCGCTGGAAGAACATAGTTAGTACACCATGACAAATGTCAGACAATTGCCGCCATCTGAGCTGGACTTGCAGGCCTATCTCGATGATGAACTTGCGCCGGAAGACCGGTTGCGGGTTATTGAATGGTTACTCGAAAATCCCGCGCGCGCTCAGGAACTGTTTGAGGTCCAATTGCGCGAAGACTTATTGCGCGTCTCAGTCAAGCTCTCAGTGAACCAAACCAGCTTTCAGAGCGCCCCTTCGGGCACTAAAAAGGAAAATGAATCGATCAACCTTGAACGCTATGATCGCTTCACAATTGGTTTTGCTGTTGCGGCCTCGCTTGCGCTGATTTTGTTCCTGATCACGACCTTTGTTTCTTAGGATTCTCCGCTGCGTCCAAAATGTCTTTTACCTGCGAATCGACAACATGAAATTCGCTTGTCGAAGCATTGTCTGCATTGGGTTGGTCGTCTTCCGTCGTCGCCAAAAGGCCACGCCGCAAAAGTTCACGCAATGCTGCGGCCCGTGACGGCAGGCGATGAATAAATCTCCAATCATCAATGGTTTTGAGTTCTTCTTCGTTCAGCAGGAGCTGCAGTTTCTCTGAACGTTTCAATTGTCTATGTGGCATTATGACATGACCTTATAGGAGGGCCGGAAATCGGCCGCTCACGTCTTTACAGGTCATGTCACGACAAGAGGTTCCCGTCGGGACGTAAAAAAATTTCCTCGCTCACGCATGCTGGCCGTTTTCGGCGAGCATGCGTGAGATTGAGAGGGGTCGGCTTGGGAAAGCCAGCCAGCAGGCTCAGACGCTATTCGGAAACTTCCTCTACGGCGTCATCAAGGTCCTCCGCGGCGTTTTCCAGAGGACCGTCATCTGCTTCGTTAAAAAGTGCAATTGCGCCAATAACGACAACAACGACGACGATTGCACCAATGATTCCGTTTTTTGAATTCATTGTTCGCTCCTTTGCTTCCGTAAGGAAACACGCCAGACTATTTTTCAGTTCGCAAGTCTAACAGGCGTTTAGTGATCGATTTAGGCGGCGATCGCCGTCTCGTTGCCGTCTCCCTGCTCGATTAGATCCTTCAGCCGAGCGCGAGCGCGCGAAAGGCGGGAGCGAACGGTGCCAACTGGCACCTCGAGGACTTTCGCGGCTTCGTCATATTTCATGCCCTCGACAACAATCAGGGAAAGCACAACTTTGTCGCGCAGCGGTAATTTTTCCATAGCCGTCAGCATTTCTTTACAAGCAACGGTCATGTCCTGGCTTGCTTCTGCGGAGAGTTTCGCTTGGGGCGCGTCTTCGATCTCGATCGAGATCCCCTGGTTTTTCTGTTTGCGGATCTGGTTGAGGAATATCCGGCGGCATACGGTGAACATCCAGGACCGCAAATTCGTGCCAGGTTCAAAATACTCCGACTTTACCAAGGCCCGTTCGACGCTGTCCTGAACAAGATCGTCGGCGCGATCCTCATCGCGCGTCAGGGAGAATGCAAAACGGCGGAGGGCTGGCAGAACGTCATTGAGTTCGGAAGCTGTAAATGTTGCGCTCATTTTTCTCACCTGTTGGTTTCTAGAACGCCCAAATATTTAGCGGCGAGAAAAATCAAAAGCAAAGAAAAACGTGTACGTCGTATCTATAACATGTTGAATTTCAATAGATTATGGAGGCGACCTTCATTCACAAAGCACCATCTGCACTGTTGATGATGCAAGTGCAGCAAGGCAATGCAGCGACGTCACTTACTCATAAAATGGCTGCGCTTTGATCGACGCCGCGGTTTGGCGAAAGCCTAACAAAATCGGATGTCGCGGCGCTGTGTGCTTACCAATAAGGCTTGGTGTGAAAAGGGGGACAGACCCGTTAGCCAGCCTTCTCATCGTCGCCAAACACAACTTCTTCGACTTCCTCGTCGACAACACTGAAGTCACGCGTCGAAGCGGCTTCGGTTTCGGGGGCCCCGTGGTGCTCAGATGATAGCAGACCACGCCGCAAGAGCTCTCTGATCGCCGCTGCGCGCGTCGGCATGCGATGCTCAAACCGCCATTCGTCAATAGCTTTAAGCTCAACTTCGTCCAGCATGAGCTGAAGTTTTTCAGTCCGCTTCAGTTGCTTTTTTGCAGGCATCGCGCTGGCCCCCTACCGTCTGCACAATGCGGACGCCGAAGTGGAGTAACTTACTCCAGTGCTGGATGTAACGCAATGTTTCGTCGCGGGATCAAGACCCTATTGCGTTCGAAACGCACTCTTCAGCCACAAAATCTCGCCAATATCGTTGCGAACAGCCGATATCCATTCTGCAATTTGCGCTTTCCAGCCTGGTGTTTTTGTTGCTTCAAACGCTTCGTGGAGCGCTTCAGCCAGCAAAAAATCATGCTCCCGGGCGACGTTCACCATGTCTGCAACCCCCACTTTTTCGATAGGATTGCCATGTACTTTTAGCGCGGCGGCATGGTTCTCCTGCCCCGGTTCAGCGACCCGCGCCACTTCATCGAGAAGTCTCCAGCGTTCAGAAAACCGGCTTGCCCCAAATTTTTTCAGCGTTTCCGGTCCTTTAGCCCTAGAGAGCAGCTCATAAGATACGATACAGCCGCGACAGCTGCGAAGAACGTCTCGCAGCCGATCTTTGAACTCGCCGGCGACAGGCAGACCTTGGATCGGCGCTGCATGAAGGTTTACCAATCGCCGCGCGCGATCGTCCTCCAGCAAGGTTTCTTCGACAGCGCTGTAATCTTCTGCGGGAAGCCTGTTTTCCGCATAATCGCGCACATCTGTTTCCGTCAGAATGCGCAATTCCACCTTGTTTTTTTGCTGCAACATGCCTCGCAAACGCTCTAAAGTGCGCGGAGTTCCAAAAATGTTCAGCGAGACGCCAAATTTCTGGAACGATTTGGCATAGGTGATGTTTATCTGCGATGGCGAAATCGCTGGCGCTCATAAATGAAAAGTCCGGCGCGGTCAGTATGCTTGGCGCCCGGGACTGCGCCAGAGCTATTTTCGACGCCCGGCAAGATGACGACCTTGAGGTTGAAATTGCAGGCGGCGACCCTTCAAAACTCATGGACGACGTCGCCAAAGCAGTGAACGCAGGCGAAATAGACCGCATTTACGCCTTCGGCGGCGATGGAACGATGGCGGCGTTGGCAGGCGTACTTGCGGGAACGGCCGTGGCGCTGGCGCCCCTGCCCGGCGGGACGCTGAACGCGCTTTCGCGCGATCTTGGCTTTCACAAGGACCTCAACACCGCCATTGGGCAGTTGCGTTCGCTGAAAAAAGCCAGGATCGATGTCGCCTATATCAACGATATTGCGTTTCTCAACAACGTTGTTTTTGGCGCTTACACGACGGTCGCCGAGTCACGCGAGCGCGTGCGGTCGGCCTCCGGCATCGTTGAAAAGATTGGCGCACTGGGAGAAGTGGCGGCGGCCGTTACGCATTCGGACCTGCGCGATTATTCCGTTAAGATGAACGGAGATACCATTTCTTCTCACTCAAATACGCTGATGGTTTCCAATAATGTCTATGACGGCGCTGACGATCTGCGGCCAGTGCGCGGACGGCTGGATACCGGAAATTTGGGGGTTTACATATCCCGATCAAAGTCGCCGATCGATTTTATCAGTCTTCTTTTCGACGCCATTTCGTCGGGCCTCAAAAACACCGACATAATGAGCCTTCATGAGACATCATCGTGCAGCATCAATAGCAAGAGTGAGCTCCTCGAAGCGACGGTTGACGGAGAAGTCATGGAGTTATCGGGGCCAGTGCAGTTAACAATAAAGCCGTCCGCTCTGAACGTACTCGCGCCAATGTAAATTATTCTTCATCGTCCTGGTTGGCCGCAGCAATCATGCTGGCGAGCGCGCCGACCGCCGCCGTCGCCGCTACAGTTGCAATGGGCGCTTTCTTGAATTGCCGCGCAAAAAGACCGGACGCCACCAGATCCATTGGCGCCGCCATGGAACCGAAAGACTTCGTCAAAGCGTTCAGTGGGGATGAATTGTGTGCTTCCGTTTCTTTCTTTTTCTGGGAGGAGGTAAATTCATTTTGCCCCAGGAAATACACCATTGCAGCAATCAGGGCGATGGCCACCGACATTACGAGCAGGGCAAAGTAGACCGGCATGATTGTCGAAAGCCACATGGCTGCGCCCGCTGCGGCGAAGAGAAGCGCGATGCAGCCAAGCAGTACCGCCGCGATGCCAAAAGCTGCTTCGACCGCAAGACCCTCAACGGCGTCGTGCGCTTTTTTGATAGCAGAGACAAACATTGCGTCACCTGCGCGTGATACCGGCGAGGAAATACCCAATGGCCGCCGCCGCCGCCATTGCAGTCAGCGGGTTTTTGCGGACTGCTTTTTCAGTCTGGCGCTGTATTTCCTGGAGCTCATCTGCACCGGTTTCGACCGCGTCGCTGACTTTTTCTTCAGCAATCGAGAGCTTTTCTTGAAAGACTGTTTTTGCCTCGTCAGCAGCCGTCGTTGTAAGCGAGGTAAAATCTGCCTTTAACGCCTTTAGGTCCTCACGCAGTTGCTTGATTTCTGCCGAAAGGTTCCCAGCAGCGAGCTCGTCAGCGCCAATGCTAGCGTCGTTCGGTCTAGTCGTTTTTGCGGTCTGCATTACGTCTCCTTTTTTGGTTCAGCGCGCTTGCGATTGGCGGAAGCGCGCGACTGCGATGAAGAATGAATAAATTTCGCTTAACTCAACGCGTGCCGCGCATTTCTCGTATGCACAACCAAGCCAGCCGCGAACGCCACAATGAAGAAATAAAAATGTGCGCGCTGACGCTGCGCGAAGCGTTTGAGTCAATCATGCGTATATGTTCTCTGCTCATATGATTTGATCTCACAAACACCGCAACGGAGAAACAGTTCCGCCAGAGAAGGTTTTGCTCGCCCGTCTTTGGGGAACTACCTGCTTTTTTTGGTGTTTGAGCGATAAATACTCCCTCAATCACTTTTCCGAAGGATACATTTATGAGGCCTGGGCGCGTAATTGTGACTTATGGACGGAGCCTGATGTCGCTCGTGATCGCACAATCGTTAAGTCGCCGCGGTGTTGAGGTGATCGGCTGCGATGATGTGGATCTGACAGTTCTGTCATTCTCGCGATATGTCGATGATACGTTTCGTCATGCAAGCCCTGAAGATGGGGAAGATGCATATATTGACTCGCTGTTGGAAAACATAAAACGACTGAAACCAGAGGATGAGCGGCCATATATTTTGATGCCTGTATTTCGCAATACACGCATCATTGCGCGCCACAAGGATAAGATCAGCCCGCACATTACGGTCGCGGCGCCGGACTGGGAAAGTATCTCGAAGATTTTCCCGAAAGAAAATCTTGCGATTACCGCGAAGGAGTCTCGTGCAAATGCGCCGAAGTCTTTGTTTACGAGCGATCCAAACGAGCTGAAAGAAATGATTAAGGGCTTCCAACCGCCCGTCATGATCAAACCGGTCGACGGCGTTGGCGGGCGCGGAATCAAATCCTTCGATTCACTGGAGGAAGCCGAGCGCGCGCACGCAGCCTTCATCAAGCGTCACGGCAAAGCGCCGTTGCTGCAGGAGCAGGTTGAAGGCGACGACTACTGTTTCACCGGACTGTTTAAGGATGGGGAGCTGCTTTCCCACATGGCGTATAGGAACGTAAAAAGCTTTCCCCGAAAAACCGGCGCCGGCGCAATCCGAGAAACGGTTGATGATGGCGTTTTTGTAGAGCCAGCCCAGCGGCTTATGCGGGAAACCGGATGGACCGGCGTCGCCGAGATCGACTTCCTCTGGTCTGGCGAAGACAGTGACAATCCCTATATCATCGAAGTCAATCCGCGCTTTTGGGCGGGTCTGTTTCATTCGGTGAAATCAGGGGTCGACTTTCCGTGGCGTCTATACGAGCTGTTCGCCACTGGAAAGGTCAGCCATGTGGACGAGGCGACGGTTGGCGAGACAACCAAAGCACCGGGATTGTGGCTGGCGTCTACTGCACAGGAGATTGCTGAATCGGACCTCGATTTTACTCGACTGCGCAAAGCCTGGGATCCGCGCAAGAATGATGGTTTTTTGAAACGATTGAAAAAGACAGCCGGCGCTTTGCAAGGCGTTGTGGACCTTGACGATGCTTGTTTCAGATTGCTCGATGCGATGGATCTGGCGAAGAACAGCAGCGATGAGTTCGCCGAACACGACGACCCCTTGGCGGGCCTTGGATGCTTGTTTGTCCTTAGCTCGATTGCCCGCCACGGACGTTTGCCGGAAGAAGTGAAATTCTCCTAGGAAACCTATAGAGTACGTATCTTGCGACCAACAATCGCCATTACCAAACCCGATAAATCAGACAACTTGGCTTATGCGGCGGTCGCTGCAGCCGTCCGGATTGTCGGCGGACATCCGGTTGCACTGACGCCAGGCGAACAGCGAAAGCGCCTCAACGCGCACGGAATTGTATTCGGCGGCGGCGGCGATATTTTCCCAATGCTTTACGATGAAACGCCGAAGCAAGGGTCAGTCTACAACCGTGAACGCGATGCTTTGGAGATTGCGGCTGCGGAACAGGCAAGTGCTGACGACATTCCGGCGCTTGGCATCTGCCGTGGAGCGCAACTGATGAATGTTGTCAGAGGCGGCGCGCTGCACGCTGATGTCTCGGCGGAATACGAAGATGCAGCATATCCAAACGGCGTTTGGGGCAAGGCGTTTTTTCGAAAGTGCATTTACCTGGAACAACACTCAAAACTCCGTCAAATTATCGGCGCAGATCGGACCGAAGTGAATTCTCTCCATAAGCAGTCGGTGAAGCGCCTGGGAGATGGGCTGCGAGCGACGGCGAAGGAAAAAAACGGGGTGATTCAGGCGATAGAAGACGACCGCCTGACTTTTTTTGTT
>JBCBSY010000024.1:0-11389 GCA_039818925.1 Pseudomonadota bacterium
TCGTCATCGCCGATGACGAAGCGTCCCTTGCAAGCGCCAGATACTTGTCATGGATCTGGTTTGCGGTGCCGCGGATGCGGACATCCGGTCCATTAGAATCTAGCGCCCTGTTCGGATTAGGGCCCTGGCGACGGCGTTGGTTTCGGCCACGCTTCATATAGTTACCTTTAACAATTCCCCTTCGGAAAAGCCGTAGAAAACCCGCTTTTCACGATGATCTGGTCTATTGAGATATTGGCGAAAATCTAATTCGCCGATGTCTTCATGCGAATGTTTTGTCCCATGGCAGCGACACGCTGCGGATCCAGCGCCGACTGTCTCCGAACAAAGCGATCCCCGATACGGATCACGCTAAGGCCGGACGATGGTCGGATGCAAGACGAGGCCGCCAAGATGTCAAAGAAGGCGTAACCTTGTGTCTTGGAGGCATGATAGGGCGCCGTCCGCGCTTTTCAAACCCTTTTTTTGCCCCGATTTGCCGCTGCTTGCCGGTCAAACCCCGCTCCCCGCGGTCTCCCCGCGAGGTCTTTTATGGTAAATACGCCGGCTTCACCCGCCTCAGTGGCCAGCCTTCCGGCGAGCCAATCCGCCTGATCCGCATCGCATTCCATGACGGCCAGCCCTTCATTTGAGAGCCGCGACGGAAGCTGGGGCACGATCTCGCGATACGCATCAAGACCGTCATCGCCCGCAAAAAGAGCCCCTGAGGGCTCAAAAACCGCCACATCCGGGCTCAGCGTCTTCTTTTCGCTGGCGCGAATATAAGGCGGGTTGGCGATGATAATGTCGAATGGTCCCGCCACCCCCGAAAGCCAGTCGCCCTTGACGAATTGCGCGCGCTCTCCGACACCGAGCGCGTCGGCATTCATTTTTGCAACCTCAAGCGCCCGGTCAGAGCAATCAATTCCGAAGCCATGGCTGCGCGGAAATTCTGTCAACAGCGTACAGAGCAAACACCCCGATCCCGTTCCAAGATCAGCGATTCGCAAGAACTCTTGACGTTCCCGGCGGGCCAGAACCGCCTCGATTAAGGCGCCAGAATCATCGCGCGGAACAAGGACATCAGGCGTCACCGTGAATTCAAGGCTCCAGAATTCCTTGACGCCGGTGATATAGGCGACAGGCTCCCCGCTCACCCGGCGTCGAATAAGGGAGCAAAACCGGCCGGCGCTCTGATGGTCAAGCTCTTGAGTCGCGCGAGCGATTAGTCCGGCGTCATCGGCGCCAAGCGCATGTCTCATCAGGATCCGGGCATCAAGACGCGCGGACGGGCTTTGCGATAGATCTCGCGCGCCGGCGGCAATCGCCTGCTCGATCGTCACTGGGCCTTTGACTTGGGCGCTGTCAGGCATCTTCTTTCATCGCCGCCAGGCGGTCGGCGCGGTCTTGCGTAATGAGCGCGTCCGTCAACTCATCAAGCCCGTCGCCCGCGACAATTTCCGCGAGCTTGTAGAGGGTCAGATTGATGCGGTGATCGGTGACCCGGCTTTGCGGATAGTTGTAAGTACGAATGCGTTCTGAGCGATCGCCTGATCCGACCATCCCTTTGCGCGCCGCCGCGCGTTCCGCATCCGCGCGGGCGCGCTCCGCCTCATAAAGGCGCGCGCGCAGAATCTTCATCGCTTTGGCGCGGTTTTTGTGTTGCGATTTTTCATCCTGTTGACTGACAACGACCCCGGTCGGGATGTGCGTAATGCGAACCGCGGAGTCGGTCGTGTTCACAGACTGCCCGCCCGGCCCGGAGGCGCGAAAAACGTCGACGCGCAGATCGGCTTCGTTGATCTCGATGTCTACTTCTTCGGGCTCGGGCAACACGGCCACCGTCGCCGCCGAGGTGTGAACGCGCCCTTGCGTTTCTGTTTCCGGCACACGCTGGACCCGATGCACACCGGACTCAAATTTCATTTTGGCAAAGACGCCGTCACCGGAAATATTCGCTTGAATTTCCTTGTAGCCTCCCACTTCCGCTTCGGATGCGCCGAGCACGTCAACCCGCCAGCCCTGCAGCTGTGCATAACGCTGATACATACGAAAAAGATCTCCGGCGAAAATCGCAGCTTCGTCTCCGCCTGTCCCGGCGCGCACTTCCAAGATCACTGACGAATCATCGGCCTTGTCTTTTGGTAAAAGCATGATCTGTAATTCATGCTCAATTGCAGGCTCTTTTTCCTTCAATTCCTGTAATTCTTCGGCGGCCATCTCCGCCATGTCGCTCTCATCGGAGCGGGACAACTCCTTCAACTCTTCAACTTGTTGGCGGATAGATGATAGTTCCCGCGCCTTTCCAACAACGTCTCTCAGCTCGCCATGCTCTTTTGACAGTCGCACGATCTCGTCCGCATTGGTCTCGGTCGACATTGCGGATTCAATCGTCTCGAATTTTGCGATCAGCGCGTCGAGTTTTTCTTGAGGGATCATGTCAGGTCAATCTGTGAAGAATGCGCAATGTCGGCTGCTTCGTCAGCATGGCAAGGATTGCGGCGGCGATGCTTATCGGTCTTCTCATTATTGCTCTCCCAAAAACAAACGCGCGCAAGGACGTCCCTTACGCGCGTTGCCAAGGTTGTTTCGCTATTCTGCGGCGAGAGATTGCTTTTCTTCTTCCGCCTGGATTTCCGCAGCCCGCTTTTCGACAAGCTCAACCAAGTGGTCAACGAGTTCGCTGTTGTCGATCCGGTGATCGACTTCGCCGTCAAGATAAATCATGCCGTGCTCTTTGCCGGCGCCGCCGCCAGTGAACCCGATATCGGTTTCACGCGCCTCGCCGGGACCGTTCACAACACATCCGATGACCGACAAAGTCATGGGCGTTGTCACATGAGCAAGTCGTTGTTCCAGCGTTTCTACCGTTTCAATCACGTTAAAACCTTGCCGCGCACAGGACGGGCAAGAAATCACGTTGACGCCACGGTGGCGCAGATTGAGTGATTTCAGAATGTCAAAGCCGACTTTGATCTCTTCTACAGGATCCGCAGACAGCGACACACGGATCGTATCGCCAATGCCCGCCCACAAAAGGGAACCAAGACCAATCGCGGACTTCACCGACCCGATGCGCAGGCCCCCCGCCTCGGTCACACCTAGATGCAGCGGACAGTCAATCGCTTCCGCCAGCGCATGATAAGCAGCGACTGTCAAAAAGACGTCCGACGCTTTTACAGAAATCTTGAATTCGTGAAAATCATTGTCTTGAAGGATCCGCGCATGGTCGAGCGCGCTTTCAACCATCGCTTCCGGGCAAGGCTCGCCATATTTCTCCAACAAATCTTTTTCAAGCGATCCGCCGTTTACACCGATGCGCATGGAGCAGCCATGATCTTTTGCGGCTTTGATCACTTCCTTGACCCGCTCTTCCGAGCCGATATTGCCGGGATTGATACGCAAACACGCCGCCCCGGCTTCAGCCGCTTCGATGCCGCGCTTGTAGTGAAAATGAATGTCGGCAACCAGCGGCACCGGAGATGCCTTGGCGATCTCCTTTAGCGCCTTGGTCGAGTCCTGATCCGGACAGGAAACGCGGACAACGTCGGCGCCGGCTTCGGCAATCTCATTGATTTGGCGAATCGTCGCCTGCGCATCCGATGTGAGCGTATTGGTCATCGATTGAACGGCGATTGGCGCATCGCCGCCAATCGGCACATTTCCAACCATGATCTGGCGGCATTTTCGGCGCTCAATATCGCGCCATGGACGAACTGACATGGGCCCCTGCTCTTTGCTTCAAAAAGCCTTGCTGCGTCGCCAAGATTACGGCTTGCGCGCCGAAGTCAAGTCTTTCCGGAGGGGATGGCGAAATCGCTGTTTTCAGGGCCTTTCAGACTGCCGGACGGCTCTCGTGCTAAGGCCGTTCAAAGCGAAAAACCCGGGTCTGGTCATATGCTGGACGCGGGATCCCATCCACAGTACGCGGCGCAAACCGCCAGCGGCGAAGGGCGTTGAGCGCCGCCTCGTCAAAGCAGGCATTGCTGGACCCTGCGATACGTTCACCAGAAATCCTGCCGGCTGCCGTGATGGTGAAAGCGACGGTAACCGACTCACTGGCCTGGGCCGCTGGTGCGCAACTTCTGGGATAAACCGGGTCCACTTCCTCAACCACGCGAGCTTCAACGATTTCCGCAAGCGGGGGTGGAGGAGCTGGCGACCGCACCACCGGCGCGGCGGCCTCGCCGGTATTGTCGCCAATCGGACTGACCTCGCTGGTCAGCGTAATCTGCCAGGCCGACCATAGGATGAACGCAATCACTACAACAAAGACCGGGAAGGACATGTCTCGCCCCCCGTCTTCGGCCGCCTGTTCAGCGGCGTCAAACTTCTCTGTTTCAATCGGCTGCGGCGCATCATAGCCCGCATCGAATTTGAATTGTTCGACCACCGCCCGGGGGTCCAGTTCCAGAAATTCCGCATAGGTGCGCACAAAACCAAGCGCGTAGGGGCGCGCCGGCAATCCCTCGACATCCACAGATTCGATCGCGACCAAATGGTTTTCACGGATGTGGGTGCGTGCAGCGGCTTCGGTCAATGACACGCCCCGTTCTTCGCGAACCGCGGCGAGCTTGGCGCCGACATGCTCAAACTCGCCAGCATCCGCCGCAAGACGCGCGCGCGCGTCCGCCATGTCCACAATTTCTGCTGATCCGTTCGCCGTCGCCACAATGCGCCTCACTCAGTCAACCCGGCGCGTAAATCATACAGGAAAGACGCGCCGATGAGCACCCTAAAGATGAGATATTGGAGTGTTTAAGCAGGAAGGCGTTAATCTGCGCTTTATTCGAACTGCGCGCCGCTGTCTTTTAGAAATTGCGTGAAAGATGGCCGCAAGGAAGCCTGCGCTGCGCCTTCATTGGCGATCAGCCAGTCGCTAACCGCTCTTGTATCGAGCGACCGCACCAACCGGCGAAAGGGTCCGACAAAGGCCGCCGGCACGGAAAATTGCCGGACACCAACGCCCAGCAGCGCCGCAGCCGTTACCGGATCGGCGGTTTGTTCGCCGCAATAGGATAGCGGCGTTCCAGTTTGAGACACTTTCTCTACAGCTTCGCGCAGAAAGCTCAAAAAGCCGCCATTCATCGGATCGTAGCGGCGTTGCACCCGCTCCGAATCGCGATCAGCAGCGAAGTAAAACTGCGCCAGATCGTTCCCGCCGACAGACAAAAAGTCGACTTTCTGGGCGATTAAACCCGCACGCCAAGCCGATGCCGGCGTTTCAATCATTGCGCCGATTTTGATGGTCGATGGCAGTTCCTGATTGCGCCGACGCGCACGGTCGATCTCACGCTCCAGCAATTCCCTGATTTCGTCGACCTCGGACGTCAGCGTGACAAAGGGGAACATCACCCACAAATCGCGCCCCGCCGCCGCAGCCAAAAGCGCGCGCAACTGTGGGCGCACGATGCCCGGACGATCAACCGCCATGCGCACGCCGCGCCAGCCCATCGCCGGATTCGCCTCATCGCCGTGGTCCATATAAGGCGCCGTTTTGTCGCCGCCGATATCGGCGGTGCGAAACACCACGGGCTTGCCGCCGGCTAGGTCCAGCGCTTCGCGATAAAGCGCTTCCTGCGTGGCGACCCCCGGCAATTGAGAGCCGATCAGGAACTGCAGTTCCGTTCTGAACAAGCCAACACCCGCTGCGCCGGTCTGCTCCAGAAACGGCATATCAAGCGCAAGGCCTGCATTGATGAAGATTTCAATACTAGCGCCATCCTTGGTGACTGGCGGCAGCGTCTTTTCTTGGGCGTATAGCGCTTCGAGTTCGTGATATCGAACGCGCTTGGTGCGATAACTCTCCAGAACAACCGTAGACGGGCGGATGTGAATTTCCCCAGCGTCGCCATCAATGACCGTCTGGTCGCCTTCTTCCGTCAGTTCCAACGCGTCCGGGACGCCCGTCACCATGGGGATTTTTAGCGCGCGCGCGACAATCGCAACGTGGGACGTCGCCGAAACTTCGCCCAACACCAACCCTTTCAGGCGCTTGCGGTCATACTCAAGCAGCTCCGCCGGCCCCATGGTCCGCGCAAACAGGATCGCCTCATCATAAAGCAGGCGTTGACCGACATCCTTCTCGCCGGCGAGGTGACGCAAGAGACGATTGGAGAGATCATCCAGATCGTGCAACCGTTCGCGCAGATAAGGGTCGCGCGATTGCGTCAGACGCGCGCGGTTTTCTGATTTGATCTGTTCCACCGCCGATTCCGCGGTCAGACCGGAAAACACCGCCGCGCGCAGCCGATCCTTCCAACCGCGATCATAAGCAAACAACCGATAGGTCTCCAGGACTTCACGGGAAACGCCGCTCAGCGCCGCATTGCTGGCCAGCATGTCATCTACGGAGCGGCGTAGATCATTCAAACCGTCCTCAAGCCGCGCGGCTTCCGCCGCCGGATTTCGGGCGAACACATTGTGCTTTGGCGCCGGCGGCTGAAGAAAAACCGCCTTGCCAAGAGCGATGCCGGAGACGATGCCAAACCCCTTCAGCTTTTCAGGCCCATGCAGCATGGCGCCGACAGCTTCGGTTTCTTCGCGGCTCAAGAGCTCACCTGAGGCGGCGATCTCCGCTAGCAAAGTCGCGACCGCTTGCACCGCTTCAATTTCTTCGGAGCTGTATTGACGGGCGGCGCGGTTTTGAACGACCAGCACGCCAAGCGTTTTGCCGGACCGTATCAGCGGCACGCCGAGAAAAGACTGCAACGGGTCTTCGCCCGTCTCAGGTCGATAGGCGAACGCCGGATGGTTTGGGGCTTCGGACGTCACCAGCGGGCTGTGCCGCTCGGCGACAAGACCGACGAGACCCTCTCCCCATTCAAGACGGGTTTTGTGAACCGCCTCCCGGTTCAAACCTTCCGTGGAGTATAGTTCGAGCTGATCATCCGGCCGGCGCAAATAAATCGAGCACACATCCGCGACCACGTGACTGGCGATCACCTTGGTGAGCAGGTCCAGACGGTCCTGTGCGCTGGCATCATGCGCGACCGCATCGCGCATGCGTTTCAGAAGGACGGTGATCCCCTGTTCGCCATGACCGCCATGGGGCGGACGTGTTTTTTCAATGCTCATCGCGGCCTTTACGTCACGCGGTCTGCGGCGGCTTGTCGAGACCATATGCATCATGCAGCACGCGCACCGCGTATTCGGCCGCATCCGCATTGATCATGACACTGATTTTAATTTCTGACGTCGAGATATTCTGAATATTGATGCCTTTTTCGGCGAGCGTCCGGAACATCGTAGCAGCGACGCCGGCATGACTTTTCATACCAAGGCCAATGACGGAGACTTTGGCGACATTGCGGTCCGACTGCATTGCCTTGAACCCGATATTCGGCTGTTCTTCGGCGAGCACTTTCATCGCGTGATCAAGCTCTCCCTCTTTCGTCGTGAAAGAAATGTTGGCGAAGCCGGTTTCCCGCGACGCGCTTTGGACGATCATATCGATATTGATGTTCGCCGCCGCAAGGGCGTTAAAGATGCCTGCGGCGCGGCCTGGTTCGTCAGGAACGGCGAGTATCGTCACGCTGGCCTCGTTAAAGTCAGGCGTGACGGTCGTAACAATGTTTTTTTCCACAATATCATCCTCATCGCAGATGAGCGTCCCCGGACCCGGCGCATCCGGCGGATCAAAGCTCGATAATACCCGCACCGGGACCTTATACGCCATGGCCAGTTCCACTGACCGGGTTTGCAGGACCTTCGCCCCGACGGACGCCATTTCCAGCATCTCCTCGAACGAAATTCTGCTGATACGGCGCGCCTGTTTGGTCAGCCTCGGATCGGTTGTATAGACCCCGTCCACGTCGGTGTAGATGTCGCAACGCTCGGCGCCAATTGCAGCTGCCAGTGCGACGGCCGATGTGTCCGATCCGCCCCGCCCCAGCGTCGCAACCCGCTGATCCGCAGAGACTCCTTGAAAACCGGAAACCACGGCCACTTCGCCATTGTCGATCGCCTCACCAATACGATCGCCCGGAATATCGGTGATCCGCGCCTTGCCGTGAGCGTTGTCAGTTTTGAGCGGGATTTGCCAGCCTTGCCAGGATCGCGCACGGTAGCCCAAATTCTGCATCACAAGGGCCAGCAAACCGGACGTTACCTGTTCCCCAGCTGCGACCACTGCATCATATTCTATGTCGCGGGCATCGAGCGCCGGCGCCGGCTCGCCAACTTCGCCGCATAATCCGACAAGGCGATTGGTTTCGCCCGCCATCGCGGAGACCACCACTGCAATCGAGTGGCCGGCGTCCACTTCGCGGCGCACAAAAGCCGCCGCCGCCCGGATGCGGTCGATGGTGGCGACAGAGGTGCCGCCAAATTTCATTACAATGCGAGCCATCAGCGCTTGCGCCTTACGATTTGTTGTCCCTTGCCCGATGCCATCCGAGAAGCGAATATCGGCGTATGTCTAGAAAGCGGCGACACAGGACGCAAGCAAGGAAATTTCAAAAATGGCGCAGCCAGAGACATCAACATCGCCTGATATCGCAGGATCGCCCTCAAAAAGCGCAACAATCGACCCCGACGAGATAGAAAAGTTCTCCGCCATTGCCGATGAATGGTGGGACCCTTTTGGCAAGTTCAAACCGCTACACAAATTCAACCCGGTCCGCCTCGCTTATATCCGCGACGCGGCCTGCGCCCATTTTGGACGCGATCGGCGGTCAAGCGTCCCGCTTGACGGCCTGCGCCTGCTCGATATTGGCTGTGGCGGCGGTCTTGTGGCGGAACCGATGCGACGCCTCGGCGCGGATGTCACCGCAATCGACGCATCGGAACGCAACATCAAAACCGCGCTCGCGCATGCCGCGCCGACAAAACTCAATATCGACTACCGGGTGACGACCGTCGAGGCTTTAGCGCAACAAGGCGTCGAGCCTTTCGACATCATTCTCAATCTTGAGGTTGTCGAACATGTGGCGGATGTGGACCTTTTTCTGGAAACATCCGCCGATCTATTGAAACCCGGCGGCATGATGGTGATGGCGACAATTAACCGTACGCTGAAAGCTCTCGCATTGGCGAAGGTTGGTGCGGAATATATTCTCCGCTGGCTGCCGGCAGGGACGCACGATCCGCGCAAGTTCGTGAAGCCCGAAGAAGCCAAAGCAGCACTGTCTCGCGCTGGCGCCACGGTCACGGCGGAAGCGGGCGTCAGCTACAATCCGCTGATGGATATCTGGCGGGTTTCAGAAGACACGGCCGTCAATTACATGCTGACGGCCGTGAAAGGCGGCAATGACTGATCTGCGCCAGCGCTGTTGATCGGATTAGCCCGATTCAAAGAATCGGGCGCCCTGCCCTACGACCGAATGGAACCTTGACACTGTCACCCTTGATCACTTTCTTTGGTCGTATACGTCCCGTCAAAAATGACTATCCAGGTTTCGCCATCGTCGGATGACTGCTCCCAAAGCTGACGCACGCTGCCGTCGTCATTCGGCGACCAGGTGGTGCGATTAACAACGCCTGTCACTTCATTGAGAGTCATGCCCTTATCCGACATCACCATGGCGCCGTTCTCGTCAAGACCGCCTTCGAGATAAACCGCCGTTCCTGCATTCGACATCCAGGATTGATGCCAACGCTCCGTGACGCTGTCGTAAAAACTGATGCTCATCCCGGTAAATCCGCCGGCGGTGTATTCCTCCAAAACGACACATCCCGCCTGGCGCGATGAAATCTTGCTCGATGCCGTGGCTTGCGTTGCGCCCGCCCCTGTCACATCCCATTCGCCCAACCAGAAGTCGAAATGACGATACTCGTCCGCGGTACAAGGCGTTAAAACCGTCACCACCGTCTGAAAACGACTGTTGTCCGCAAGCGGCGCAAACTCCGCTGTATTCTGGATAAACGCGCCTGGAACACCGCCGTCTTGCGCAACCTGTTCGAGCAGTTCGAGCGCTTGGCGCTCCCTGCCTTGCTGCATCTTGAGCCGGGCAAGCTGGTACCGCGCAAAAGACGGATTCGAAAAGCCAGCCTCTATAGCCGCCGCATATGCGTCTTCCGCGGCGTCGAACTCTTCGAGCTGATGAAGAGCGCGCGCCAGACGAAACCAGTTTTGTGCATTGGTCTCATCTTCAGCAAGCAGCACACGGTAATCATTCGCGGCGCCTTGCCAATCCTGCGCAGTAAACTTCGCATCAGCGTCCTCTTGGGACTGAGCAAATACAGAACCACTCATCAACCCAAAAGATAACGCCGTAGCAGCGAGAAATTTTCTCATCGAACACTCCATTGATTTTCAACGGAGTCTACACAAACCGTCTGCTGGCGTGACCAAGCCTGAATGAAATTCGCAATCGAGGCCACATAAAAAAAGAAAGGCGGCAAACCCACCGCCTTTCCTTCCGACTTTCTGCCAGAGCTACTCCCCAACCTGTGTCGGATAGGGAGGCGCAGAGCGCGGCACCGGGCTGGGATTCGTCTGCAGGAGGCGCTGAACTTCACTGATCGCCCGTTCCAGTTGCGTATCGCGCCCCTGATTGGCCGCAATCGGGTCAAGCTTGGACAAGATATCCGGCGCGACGCCCTCGTTCTCCACCGTCCAGCGATGATTGACATCGTAGAAGCGGAAATAGGGGACAGTCAAAAAGCCCCCGTCCATTAACTGCGGATTGGCGGAAATGCCGATCAGCCCGCCCCATGTCCGCGTGCCGATGAGCGGCCCAATATTCATGGTGCGGAATGAATAGGGAAGAAAGTCTCCGCCTGAGCCAGCGTCCTGATCGATCAGCATGACTTTTGGCCCGTACATTGCGCCGCCTGGTGTTCGAAAATCTTCACCAGCAAAATCCTTCCAGCCGGAAAGATAGATGCGGCTCAAGACATCAGTGATGTAGTTAGCAGCCTGCCCGCCGCCATTAGAACGCTCGTCGATGATCATTGCGTCCTTATTGGCTTGCGGAAAGAACATCCGGTTAAAGAAGGTGAACCCCGCGCCGGCGGTATTCGGCAGATAAACGTAACCGACGCGCCCGTTCGTCGCCGCATCTACGGCGCGGCGATTGTCTTCAACCCATGACCACAGCCGAAGCTGGTTTTCATTCGAGATTGGTTCGACAATGATATCGCGCGCGCCGCGCCCGCGCGGATCTGGCCCAATCTGCAGCGTCACTTGTTTTCCCGCAGTGCCTTGCAGGAATTCAAAAATGTTATCTGTCGCGCCAATCGACCGGCCGTTGACCGCGAGGATGTAATCGCCCTCATTGACGTTCAGCCCCGGCGCCGCAAGCGGCGCATTGAGGAACGGGTTCCAGCTTTCGCCGGTGTAGACTTTTGTGATTTGCGTGCGTCCATTCGCGGACGCCAGGTCAGCGCCCAACAACCCGACATTGGCGCCGCTTTCACGGTGAATATCGCCGCCGCCGCTCCGGTTGTGGCCGACCTGCATCTCGCC
>JBCBSY010000025.1:0-11374 GCA_039818925.1 Pseudomonadota bacterium
GTCGATTAGATTCTCAGACTCTTCGTGCCTTTCCAACGGTCTTCGAGGTGAATTCCACCTTTCTGGACGCTCTTGCTGACAGAACTTCGCCCAGCTTGCGGGTGCGCCCGCGCGCGACTAGGGTCCGGCCAAATTTCACAACGCGCGAACGGCCCGAAGATGGCCGGCAGCGGTTTTGGCGAGGATCAGCGGCATGGACACTTTAGGTCATTTCATCAACGGCAAGGCGGTTTCCGGTGAAAGCGACCGGCTTCATGATATCTTCAACCCCACCACCGGTGAGGTTCAGGCCAGGGTCTCGCTGGCGAACCGGTCCGAGCTCGCAAAAGCGGTTGATGCTGCGGAAAAGGCGTTTCCCGGCTGGGCCGCGACCAACCCGCAGCGCCGGGCCCGCGTCATGTTCAAGTTCAAAGAGCTTGTTGAAAAAGACATGGACAATCTGGCGCGCATGCTCTCTTCCGAGCACGGAAAAATCCTGCCGGATGCGCGCGGGGATGTGCAGCGCGGCCTTGAAGTGGTCGAATTCGCTTGCGGCATTCCGCATCTGCAAAAAGGCGAATATACGGAAGCCGCCGGGCCGGGCATTGATGTTTATTCCATGCGCCAACCGCTCGGCGTGGTTGCCGGCGTTACCCCGTTTAATTTCCCCGCCATGATTCCGATGTGGATGTTCGGCGTCGCCATTGCGTGCGGCAATACTTTCATCAACAAACCATCCGAGCGTGACCCGTCGGTGCCGTTGCGGCTTGCGGAACTGATGATGGAAGCGGGCGCGCCGGAAGGCGTCTTGAATGTCGTGAACGGCGACAAGGAAGCGGTGGACGCCATCATCGAAGAGCCGCGGATCAAGGCGATTTCGTTTGTCGGTTCATCTGACATTGCGAACTATATTTACGCCGGCGGCGCCAAGCATGGCAAACGCGTCCAGGCTTTTGGCGGCGCAAAAAACCATATGATCATCCTCCCCGACGCCGACATGGAAAATGTGGTGAACCAGTTGATTGGGTCCGCTTACGGGTCCGCGGGCGAGCGCTGCATGGCGACGCCAGTGGCCGTGCCCGTGGGCGAAGAGACCGCTGATCAGTTAATCGCCATGCTGAAGCCGAAAGTGGAATCTTTACGCATCGGGCCGTCGCTATCGGAAGATTCAGATCTGGGGCCGTTGGTCACCGCCGCCCATCGCGACCGCGTCGCGAACTATATTCAGATGGCGATCGACGAGGGCCAGGAATGCCTTGTGGACGGTCGCGACTTCAGCCTGCAGGGCTATGAAAACGGGTTCTTTATGGGCGGCACGCTGCTCGACAAAGCCAAACCCGGTCACAAGTCTTATGAAGAGGAAATTTTCGGACCGGTTTTGCAGATCGCACGTGCAGAGAACTTCGAAGAGGCGACAGCGCTTCCCTCGAAACACCAATATGGCAACGGCGTTGCGATCTTTACGCGCAATGGCGCCGCAGCGCGCGAATTTGCGCAAAAAGTCAATGTCGGCATGGTCGGCATTAACGTGCCGATCCCGGTGCCGGTGGCGTATCACACCTTTGGCGGCTGGAAACGGTCGGGCTTTGGCGACACCAACCAGCACGGACCGGAAGGTGTGAAATTCTGGACCAAGGTCAAGACTATAACCCAGCGCTGGCCGGAAGATGTTCAGGGGTCAGAGTTTGTCATTCCAACGATGGGGTGATGAGTGCGATTGTTTATCATAACATTCGCTGCAATTCTTGGGTGCTATTTCGCAGGCAGCGCGATCTGGGCATTTGTTGCGAGCAATTCGCTTCCCATCTGGGCGGCGATCCTATTGATCGTAACGCTGATCGCGGTTGTATTTGGCGGCGTTGTTGGTCTTGAGATGTTGAAGCACGACATTCAGGATAAAATTCACATGCATCAAAACCGCAGCTCCATGCCGTTGGGTATCGCATTGGCCGCTTTGTACTTTGGTTATTCAGAGGCAGGTGTGGTGGACAATAGCGGCTTATCAGACAGTGACGCCTTCTCCGGGGGCGATTTTGGAGGCGGCGATGGCGGCGGCGACTGATTCTTTGAAAGGTGATCAATGACCACATGGCAGAACCCAAAGCGCTCGACCGTCACGCCGATCATCATGGTGAAAGATGCGCTGAAGACGATTGATTTCGTAAAAGAGGTGTTCGCCGCTGAAATGATCGGCAAACCCCTGATGCGCGCTAACGGCCAACTATGGAATGCCGAGGTGAAGATCGGCGACAGCACCATCATGTTCAACGCGCCGCCTGAGGGCCATGAAATCCCGGGCTTCATCTATGTGCATGTGCCGGATGCAGACGCGGTTTTCAAAAAGGCGGTCGCCGCTGGGGCCGAGCCGATCATGGAGCCGACAGAGCAATTTTACGGCGAGTATGACGGCGGCTTCAAAGACGGGCAGGGCAACATCTGGTGGGTGTCGACCCACAAAAAGGCGCTTTCACCGGAGGAGGTGGAAGAGGCGGCCCGAGCCTTTGAGGCGCAATTGGCGGCGATGCCATAGCGCGCCATGGCTTGCGGGGGCGGTCGGTGAGCCGGCTTTAACAAAATTGATAGAGCCCATATCGACGGCGAAAAAAGCTTGGTAAGACAGCCTGTCGGACGGATTGTCCAACAAAAACAAGACTTCAGGGGAATACGGGTGTTTGGGCTCGAAACGGCGGAAATGGCGATGTTGACGGGGTGGGCGCTCTATGCGGCCATTTTTTTCACGCCGTTTTTCCAAGAGGACGTTGCGGTGATTGGCGCGGCGACGGCCTCCTTGGCCGGCGCGGCGCCGACCGAGTTTATCGTGCCGGCCATCCTGTCCGGGCTTGTGGCGTCCGACGCCTGGAAGTACTGGCTGGGCCGGCTGGGGCGGCGCTATGAGTGGGCGCATAAATTCGCAGAAAAGCCCGGTGTCTCGATCGCCGGCGATCTGATCCGGAAGGAGTTCATGGAAACCATGTTGACGGCGCGCTTTGTCCCCGGAACGCGCATACCGACCTATATCGCGGCGGGGTTCTTTAAGGCGCACTACCCCAAATATGTTTTGACTTTGGTGTTCACGGCGTCGCTTTATGTGGGCATCGTTTTCGGGCTGTTTCATTCCGTCGGCGCGGTTGCCGGAGAACAGGCGAAAATCTGGCTGCCGATCGGCGCGATCGTTTTGCTTGCATTCTATGTTCTCTTCCGCTGGATCAATCACAAGCGTAAAAATGAAGGCCCGATGACCCCGCTGACGGATGAGCTTGATCACCCGATGCCGGATATGCCCGGCTTTGAGGGCAATCCGCTCGAAAAAGAAGACGAAGATAGAAAAGACAACAACAAAACAGACAGGGAGTAGCGCGATGGATTTTGCGCTTTCAGACGAACAGGAAGCTATTCAGGATATGGCGCGGCGGTTCGCGGAAGACGAACTGGCGCCGAACGCCGCGCAATGGGATGAGCAAAAACACTTTCCGGTCGATGTCATTAAAAGATCGGCCGAACTGGGTCTTGCCGGTATTTATACGCGCGACGATGTTGGCGGCTCGGGCCTTGGCCGTCTCGACGCGGCGCTGATTTTCGAAGCGCTCTCCGCCGGCTGCACCGCGACGGCGGCTTATATCTCCATCCACAATATGTGCGCCTGGATGATCGACCGGTTCGCCTCCGAAGCGTTGCGCCGGAAATACTGCCCGAAACTTACATCGATGGAGATGGTGGCGAGCTATTGCCTGACCGAGCCGGGCTCGGGCTCGGACGCGGCGGCGCTTAAAACAAAAGCGGTGCGGGACGGCGATCATTATGTCCTGAACGGATCAAAGGCGTTTATTTCCGGCGCCGGCATATCTGATCTCTATGTTGTCATGGTGCGCACCGGGGGCGAGGGACCGAAAGGCATCTCAACGGTTCTCGTTGAAAAAGGAACGCCCGGGCTTTCCTTCGGCGCCAACGAACGCAAAATGGGCTGGAACGCACAGCCCACGGCGATTGTCACTTTTGAAGACTGTCGAGTTCCAATTGAAAACCTCGTTGGCGAGGAAGGCGATGGGTTCAAATTCGCAATGATGGGGCTTGATGGCGGCCGCTTGAATATCGCGGCCTGTTCGCTGGGGACAGCGAACGCCGCATTGAAAGCAGCGCTTGATTATTCCAACGAGCGGCGCGCCTTTGGTAAACGCTTGAACGAACAACAGGCGTTGCAGTTCAAGCTTGCCGATATGGCGACGGAACTCGAGGCGGCGCGTGTAATGCTCTACCAGGCGGCGTGGAAACTTGATCACAAAACGCCGGACGCAACGCGCCATTGCGCGATGGCCAAGCGCTTTGTCACGGATGTTGGCTTTAACATCGTCAATGACGCGCTGCAGATTCATGGTGGGTACGGATATCTGAAAGACTACCCGCTGGAGCGGATGCTGCGCGATGTGCGCGTGCATCAGATTCTGGAAGGCGCCAACGAGATCATGCGTGTGATTGTCGCGCGCGATATGCTGAAGGAATATCAGGCGTAAAAAGAGCTGAGACTTGAAAATTCTGATTTCTATAGCTTTGATTGTGTCTGGCCTCGGCGCCATTGCCTATTCCTATATCGGGGCCTTTGCGAAAATCGGCGAAGAGTTAAGCGCCGCCGAAACGCCGGCCAGCGCGTTCTCGATGGTCATAACGGTGCTGGAAGCGCTGGCCGCCGGCGAGGTTCCGCAATTAACGGGTTTTCTCTATCTGGGCTTGCTGTTGATCGCAGTGGCGGTCGTCACGCTGATTATGAAAGGCGGCAAACGTGACATCTGATATCGTGTTTGAACAAACCGGCGCATGGGGTGTTGTCATGCTGAACCGGGAGAAAGCGCTGAATGCGTTGACCTGGGACATGGTGAAAGCCATGCGCGCAAAGCTCTCCGTCTGGGCCGAGGACCCGGCGGTTGGGGCCGTCTTGATCAAGGGCGCCGGCGAAAAAGCGTTCTGCGCCGGCGGCGACATCCGCTGGCTCCATGATACGGCGAAGGAAGATGCCGCGCACGCGTCGGAATTTTTTCGCGAAGAATACCGGAACAACGCCGCGATTTTTCATTTCCCGAAGCCTTATGTGGCGTTGATTGACGGCGTCGTCATGGGCGGCGGGGTTGGCGTTTCCGTTCATGGCGACTTCCGGGTTGCGGGCGATGCGACGTTATTCGCCATGCCGGAGACGGGCATTGGACTGTTCCCGGATGTGGGCGGCGGGTATTTCATGCCGCGCCTGGATGGCGGTATCGGGCTTTATCTGGCGCTCACCGGGTGGCGCGCCAAGGCCGCGGACTGCGTTTATGCGGGCATCGCAACGCACTATGTCCCCAGCAGCAAAATGGCGACGCTGGAAGAAGCGCTTTTGTCCGAAGACTTTGCCGGCGGCCCGCAGGATGCGATCCGTCATGTGCTGGACAGCTACGCCGACGATCCGGCGGACAAACCCGGACTTGCAAAAGACCGCGTGGAGATTGACCGTTTGTTCACTGGCCACGAGACGTTGGGTGACTTGATGCGTGCACTGGAGGCGGATGACGGCGTCTTTGCGCAGGAAACACTCAAAACCCTGTCGCGGATGTCGCCAACCTCGCTTGCGCTGACCTTTGAACAGATGAAGCGCGGCGCCACGCTCGATTTTGACGAGGTCATGAAAATGGAGTTCCGTATGGTGCGCCGGGTCATGGACGGCCATGACTTTTTCGAAGGCGTGCGCGCGCAAATTCTCGACAAAGACCGCAATCCAAAATGGCGACCGGCGACGCTTTCAGATGTGGATGATGCGGATATCAGGCGGTACTTCGAAACGCTGAGCGATAATGAACTGACGCTCGATTAAACGGGAATGCGAAAGTGCGAAGGGTTTTCAGTTTCATTGCTTTTTGGGCGGCGGCCGCGTGTGGCGCGCTGGATGATGCCGAGGAAACCATATCCGCGAGCCCAGCCGGCGCAACGATAATCGGACCGGGCGCCGTTTCGTCAGACGCGCGCGAGTTTGCCGCCACACTGACGCCGGACGGCAATTCGCTATATTTCAACCGTGTGGGCGCAGAGGGCGGAATTCACATTTGGCGTGCGCGGTTTGACGGGGAAAGTTGGCGCGCGGCTGAGCTTTTTGTCCATTCCGATCAACGTTTTGACGATATCGACCCTTTTGTGAGCCGAAGCGGCGATCGTCTTTATTTTACCAGTAACCGGCCCTTGCCGGAGGCTGCGTTTGATCCAGATACGGATGACTTATGGTATGCGCCTCGTCTTGAAAATGGCGGCTGGGGCGCGCCGGTTCATGCAGGCCCCGACATTAACGGACCGGATGGCGAAGTCTTTGTCAGCGAGGACGTGAACGGTGTTCTTTACTTTGCCGTCTTTGGGGAGCGCGCAGGGGATGGCCGGGCGCCGGTTGAAATTCATTCTTCATCTCGGGACGGTGAAAATTTTACGCCTGCGGCAAAAGTTGAAATCCCGCTTCCGGAAAACATGCGGATCACCAACCCGGCCGTTGCGCCGGACGGAAGCTATATCGTCTTTGCCGGGCGTGTTGGCGATAACCAACCGGATCTTGTTGTGTCGCGGAGACGCCCGGACGGAACATGGGCGGCGGTTCAGTCACTAGGCGGCGCGGTAAACTTGCCTGACGTAGCGGAGTTTGCGCCTTACGTTTCGAATGACGGCGCGCGTATTCTGTTTACGTCTGACCGTCGCCGGGGCGAAGATGGCGTCGCCAATTGGGATCTGTACGAAGCCAGTCTGCAGCTCGACGGCTGACGGTGTAAAACAATAAAGGACGGAAGATGACAAAAATCGGTTTTATCGGACTGGGCAATATGGGCGGGCCGATGGCCGCCAATCTTGCAAAAGGCGGGTTTGACGTCACCGCCACAGATCTTTCAATCGCCGCCGTTGATCGTGCGGTCGAGGCCGGCTGTGCGCGTGGGGAGACGGTTGCAAGCACGGTCGCCGAAGCTGACATTGTTGTTTCGATGTTACCGGCGGGCGCCCATGTCCGGTCGGTTTATATGGAAAGCTACGGGGTCATCGCGAATGCGAAAACCGGCGCGTTGTTTATTGATTCCTCGACAATCGACGTCGATTCCGCGCGTTCGGTGATCGAGGCGGCGTCCCAAAAGGGTTTCGCCATGGTCGATGCGCCGGTTTCCGGCGGGGTCGCCGCCGCCACGGCGGGAACGCTCACCTTTATGGTTGGCGGAGACGCGGGCGCCTTTGAGCGGGCGAATCCGGTCCTCGACAAGATGGGCAAGAATATTTTTCACGCCGGCGCGGCGGGCAACGGGCAAGTTGCAAAAATCTGCAACAACATGCTGCTTGGCATTTCGATGATCGCCACCTGCGAGGCGTTCAATCTTGCGGAGAAGCTGGGTCTTGACGCACAGACATTCTATGACATTTCGTCAACTGCGTCGGGGCAGTCCTGGTCGATGACAAGCTATTGCCCGGCTCCGGGTCCGGTCCCCAATGCGCCATCCAATCGCGACTACCAGCCGGGTTTCGCTGCGGCGATGATGTTGAAAGACATGCGCCTTGCACAGGAAGCCGCGCACAAGGCGAAAGCCGCGACGCCGCTCGGCGCGCAGTCGGAAGCGCTTTATGCCTTGATGGAAGCGGCCGGTAAGGATGATCTCGATTTTTCCGGCGTGATGAAGCTCATCAAAGGCGCGCTGTAGCCCTTAATCGTCCCCTTCCGTGCCCGGGGTTTTCGTGTCCTGAAAGGCCAGCCCGGCTTCGGCTTCGTTTTGCCATGCAATCCGCGCTTTCTTGACCACCCCAGACTGGATGTATTTCAGGATTACAACAGGCGGCAGGGGAAAAGAGCCTTCCAAACGGATATAGGCGCCGCCATTCGAAACGTTACAAACGGTGCAACGCAGACTGTCGTTGCGGTTCAGATAGATTTTGCCAGGACGGAACACCGCTTCACGCGGCTCGCGTTCCGGCGCGCCCCGCCGTTTCATGGGCGGGATGCGCGCATCCGTGACCGAAGGCGAGGCGTTCTTGATCGCCGTCAATCGCTGTGCGATTCGGTCCTTCTTTTTTCCCATCAACAGCTCGCCTTACGGTCCCGGTCTTTCAACGGGGCCATGAGTGATGTTCAGTTAAACGTGTATTAGTATTAACCGAGCCCTTTAGATTTGATTACAAAGGGTGCGTCAGCGCGTCCAAAAACAGTGAAAGGGCTGGCGTTTTTGCCGGATCGCGCCCATTTTCCTGAGCGATGGATAATTCTGAACAAGATGTAAACCAGCAGCCCGAACCCTTTGGGCGGTCTGTTTCCCGGATGTTCGCCGTTCTGTTGCGGCCGGAAATGGGGCGATGGCGATTTCGAATCTTGCTTGCCTTTTTGCTGACTGTCGGGGCGAAGGGCGTCGCGGTGGTGGCGCCTGTTTTTATGGGCGAGGGCATCAACAAGCTCGTCGATGGCGATGCGGCGGCCGCAAGTCGTGATTTCATTTTGTTCTTTGCGCTTTTCGCCGGCGCCCGGTTTGCCGCCAGCGCGCTGCCTGCAATACGCGACGGCCTGTTCTCGATTGTGACCCAGGACGCCCAGCGTCTCGTCGCCGTGGATGCGTTCCGCCACGCGCAGAACCTGGACCTCCAGTTCCACCTGACACGGCGGTCTGGCGCGCTCAATCGCGTGATTGAACGCGGCGCGGGCGCGATGGACTACCTCCTGCGTTTTCTTGCATTCAACATTGGCCCGACACTGGTTGAGCTGGCGCTTGCCGCCGTCGTGATGGCCGTTATGTACGGCCTCCAATTTTCAGTTGCGGCGATCGCCACCGTCGGCGTCTATGCCGTCTTTACAATTATTGTCACGGAATGGCGAAACAAACAGCGGCGGGTGCTGAATGAATCAGATACACGCCTGCGCGGCATCGCCCTCGATACGCTTGCCAATTTCGAAACGGTAAAGGCCTTCGCCGCGGAAGAGCGCGAGTCCGACCGGTATGACGATGCGATGCGCGACTACAATGGTCACTATGTAAAGATCATGCATTCGCTTGCTTTCTTGAACGCCGGGCAGGAATTGATCATGACCGGCGGCCTGTTCGCCGTGGCGCTGATGGCGGGATTCGGCGCCGTAAACGGCACAATGCAGATCGGCGACGTGACGGCTATAATTTTGATGCTCGCCAATATCTACCGGCCCTTGAATATTCTCGGATGGGCGTGGCGTGAGATCAAACAGGGCGCCGTTGATATCGAAAAGCTGTTCGGTCTGATGGATCGCCGCGCCGTGGTGGAGGACATTCCGCAAGCCGCCCCGTTTCAACCGAGCAAGGGTGAAATTCGTTTCAACAATGTTTCATTTGTGCATGAGGGGCGGGCGAGCGGCCTGCGCGATGTCTCCTTCACTGCTAAAGGCGGCGGCTTTGTCGGGGTCGTCGGACCATCCGGCGCCGGCAAGTCGACAATCCTGAAACTGCTGTTTCGCTTTTATGACCCGGCGTCGGGCAAAATTGAAATCGACGGGCAGGACGTCAGCAAAGTCACGCAGTCCTCACTACGCTCGGCGCTTGGCCTTGTCCCGCAGGAAGTGGTTCTGTTTAATGATACGCTGCGGTTCAATCTTGGCTATGCGCGCCTGAGCGCCAGCGATGACGAAATCATGAATGCGGCGCGCCGGGCGCAGCTGGGTGACTTTATCGAGAGCCTGCCCGCCGGTCTCGACACGAGAGTGGGTGAGCGCGGGCTAAAACTTTCCGGCGGAGAAAAACAGCGTGTCGGCGTTGCGCGGGCCATCTTGCTGGACCCCAAAATTCTCATCCTCGACGAAGCAACATCCTCTCTCGATTCAACGACCGAACAGGAAGTGCAAACGGCGTTGATCGAGGCGTCGCGCGGGCGAACCACCATTGCGGTGGCGCACCGCCTGTCTACAGTCGCAAACGCGGATATGATTCTTGTTTTCAATGATGGAAAGATTGTTGAGCGGGGGCGCCACCAGGATCTGATCGCCCTGAACGGCTTGTACGCCGCTTTATGGCGGCGCCAGACAAGTGATGGAGAAAAGGCGCCGGCCCTGCAGCCTGCTTAAGGCGCCGACCGCGCGGCAAGGCGCGATTTGTCGGAGGACGACCAGCGTATAAGAATGTCCTGCAACGCTTGCTGCTTAACCGGCTTGGGCAGATAGTCATCCATTCCGGCATCGAGGCAGCGTTGACGGTCTTCCCGCAACGCATGCGCCGTCACGCCAATGATTGGCGTTCTGCGCCCGGAGCCGCTTTGCATGGTCCGGATCTTTGCGGTCGCCTCGGCGCCGTCCATTTCGGGCATGGACATGTCCATTAGAATGATATCCGGATCGCGATCGCCGAATTTTTCAACGGCGATTTTGCCGTTCGAAGCAATTTCAACTTCACAACACATCTTCTCAAGCATGGCTTTGATGACCATTTGATTGACGATATTGTCTTCCGCAACCAACACCTGCAATGAAGAGCCGTCAGTTGTGAACGGACACCGGTCTTCTGAAATGTCTTCTGCAAGCTTTGCGCTGCTCGCGCGAAGCTTGGCGACAGCGCCGTCATTGAGGGCGGTCAGTATGGAATCCAGCAGCATTGACGCCCGGGCGGGCTTGACGAGGTAGGCGGAAAACAGACCGCCCTTCAATCCGGACGGATCGCCTTTCCGGCCTGCGGAGGTCAATAAAATGAGCGGTGTTGACGCGACGGCCGGATCGGCCTTGATCATCTTGGCGAGTTCAACGCCGTCGGCGCCCGGCATTTGAAAGTCTAATATAGCGATGGCGTAGGAAGCATCCTGTTCCGCGGCCTGCTGCATTTTTGTTATCGCTTGTTCTGCGCAATCAGTGACATCGGCTTGCAGCCCCCAGGAGGCAAGCTGTTCCTTTAGAATTGTTTGATTGACAGTGTTATCATCAACGATCAGCGCCCGTTTTTCCGTCAACGAGGCGTCAGGAAACGCCGGATCCGCAGTTCGGGCTTCATCAATCGCCAATGGGATCCGGACACAGAATTTCGACCCAGCGTTGGGCTTGCTTTCCAGTGTGATGCTTCCGCCCATAGCCTCAATCATTTTCTTGCTGATGGCGAGGCCGAGCCCGGTACCGTTATGTTTGCGTGCAGATGATCCGTCGACCTGTTCAAACTCCTCAAAAATCGATTTTTGTTTCTGGATAGGAACACCACAACCTGTATCGGTCACGGAAATACTCACGTCAGCGATTTCACCGCGGCGCTTTCCGTCCACTTCAATGAGAATGTGGCCCTTTTCCGTAAACTTAACCGCGTTGCCGACAAGGTTCGTCACGACCTGGCGCACGCGGCCCGGATCGCCGATGAAAACATCGTCGAGATCGGGCTTGTAACGAACCAGCAATTCCAGATTTTTCTCCTCGACTGGCAGGGACAGCAGCGTT
>JBCBSY010000026.1:0-11221 GCA_039818925.1 Pseudomonadota bacterium
GATCCGGACTTGCAGAATGTCGTTTCGCCACTCGGCGGTCACGGCAATCGTCCCTCCGTCAGAATAGCTAATCGCATTCTTTAGGAGATTGATCATCACCTGCCGAACCCTCAGCCTATCGCCAACGAAAACGCCGTCCGTCATCGGATCGAATATCTTAATCAGGGATATGCCCTTATGCTGAGCGTAAGGCTCGAAGAAATCGACCGTCTCATCGAGCATTGTTTTCAACTGGAAGCTGGATCTTGAGATTTGTACCGCTTTGCTGTCCAGTCGCACAAACTCGGAAAGATTTGACAAGAAATCCTGAAGGTGGGTCGATGCCGCTTTCATTTTACCCGCGGCGTCGCGCGTAGTTTCCGTATTGCAATTGTCTATAATGTAGTCGCAATAGCCGATAATGGAGCTAATAGGCGATTTCATTTCATGACTGACCAGCGCCAGTGTGCGCTGGTTTATTGCAGCTTGCTCTTTCGCTTCCGCAATTGTTGCGCGCAATTCGCGTTCATATCGGTAACTTGAAATGGAGAACCGGATCGCGCGGTCCGCGAGTTCCCGCGTCAGGGCCATCTTGTCGATAAAATCATATGTTCCGGAAAGAATCGCCTCACGGTCGAGTTCGCCATCACCCATTCCGGTCAGCAGCACGATTGGAAATGGCGCTTCGCGGCCGCCAAGCTCCTTGACGAAGTCCAGTCCGTTTTGACTTTCTGAAAGGCGGTAGTCTATGAGAGCGGCGTCAAAGGTATTGTCCGAAATCGCGACCCGAGCTTCCTCAATATTACTGGCATGCGTGAATCCGTATCGAGGCGTGCGGACTGTTTCCAGATGTCGGGCCAGGATCCGGAAGTCCCCTACATCGTCGTCAAGAACAAGCAATCGTATTTGATTGGATGCTGGCATGGTTCGATCCGTGGCGCAAAATTATCAGACTATTTACCGCTATCTGGTTATTGAAGGCTTAAGGATTGATTTTGGCACAGTGGTTGTTCGGTGGCGCAAGTAGGATGAGAATAGATCCATACAGGTTAATATGCGTCGATGATGACCCGCTTGCGTTGGACCAACTGCGCGCGGTGCTATCCAAGATCGATATTCCTATTGCCTGTGAGTTTTTCGGCTCTCCGTCGCGTGCGTTAGAGGCGCATCGGCGTGAGCCGGCCGATCTGGTCCTGTCCGATCTGCGCCTCGGGGCGACGACCGGGCTTAAGCTCATCGTAAAAATGCAGAATGTGGCGCCGGAATGCGTCTACATGCTTATCTCTGGCGAAGCCGATCTGGAATCCGCCCTCATTGCAATGAATGAAGCGCGCGTTTTCCGTTTTTTTACGAAGCCTGCCGTTGCAGATGAGATCAGACTTGGCCTTTATGAGGGCATTAGAGAGCTCAATCTCCGAAAAATGCGGAAAATTTCCAGCACCACGCTTGAAGCCATAGAACGGATGAAAATGGCCGTCGCAACCGTGCGTGTTGACGGCGAAATAATCTACGCGAATAAACCGGCGCAGGATATCTTCAGCGAAAGCGGGTTCTTCGATACGGCGCGCAAGGACTACTTGCGTTCCATTGACGCAGAACAAACGAAAAAATTCTTTGCTTTGCTAAAAGATGTCGCCCAACGCGACAGTGAAGATTCCGGGCGAAGCGTTTTTCGTTTTGCGCATCCGGATAAACCCAACCCGATTGTAGTGTCGCTTGTTTTTTGCCAGGCCGATAACGATCAAGATCCGCATTTCAATATGGTGATCCTTGACCCTGCGAGGACCGATATTACTACGCCGAAAGTCCTCGCCGCAGCGCTGAGGCTGACGCCTAGCGAAGCGCGGATTGTCCATGGGCTCGTCGAAGGCGACAGCGTCGAAGACGCCGCCCGGCGCGCCGGCGTTTCGTTGAGTACGGCGCGTACTTATCTGAAGACAGTGTTTAGCAAGACTGGTGTTTCACGTCAGGCGGAACTCGTCAGGCTTGCGCTGCTGACAGCAGCTTGAGAACCAGCTCCCTCCCCAAATGCGGATGGCGTGGCGTCTCCAGCTGACGTTAGAATTATGCTTTGAGCAGCATCGGAGAGGATAATGGCGCTTCCAGCAGAGTCAGCGCAGGAAAACAGACGGGCGCACGAAAGGCGGTCGATCCGTCTTGGGGTGCGATACATCACCCACTCGGATCTTGAGACGGTGGGGAAGTTGGTAAATGTCTCGGAGGGCGGTCTTTACATGGAAACGAAGACAGACGCCAAGGTTGGCGATGAAATCATCGCTTATCCGGAAGGTCTGGGACGGCTTGTTGGACGCATTGTCCGCAAGGATGAGAATGGCGTGGCTATTGAGTTCGACATGTCAGCAAAGCAGCGCAGGGTTTTAACGAAGCGCATCGGCTCAGCTATTACAGGAACGCCTTATTTGCGGTTGTTTGAAAAACGCGGGCATCGGCGCATGGCGCTGGGTTTAGAAGCTGTCGCGCGCGTCCCCTCAAACGACAAGGAAATAGACTGTACAATCGTCGACATCTCGCCTTCCGGTGCGGCGCTTCAATCTGAGCAGCGCCCGCCCGTTGGAAAAGAAATCTCCCTTGGATCGATTAACGGCGTTGTTTGCCGCCATATGGAAGACGGATTTGCAGTCTCCTTCGCATAGCCCCACAGAAGTAGACGGCCTTTGCTATCAGCAAACAAATTAGAGCGGCGCAAAGCCGCTCATTTTTTGCACATTAAGAGCTTCAACTGGAAATAATTACTAAGCTATATATCCGAAACAATTACGAACAGAGCGCAGCACCGATGCCGCGCCGGCTGCCTTGCGCAAATCTTGCATTCGCTTTGCAGCAGCAGCGCCTTTTTATTATGCATAGTGAGTATGCGGTTGAACTCTGACGCTATGTCGATTTGATCGCACCTTGATGGCCCAATCTACAATTTGCCGTATAATAGCTGCGATCGATGCAGCTTCCTGTTGGACCTTATCGCAGAATGTCGAGACTGCGCTTCCATTCCGCCTGCGCGCAGCTTGACGGCATTTCCGGCCTCTCAGCGACATTGTTGACCGGCGAAGACAAGCGTAGTTGCGATTCGCTGCGTTGACGCGATTGTCGCGAGAATCCGGCATAATACGGGTCTGATGCGGGGACGATTTCTGCTTCAATCTCCTCGACGTGCAGACTTTGAGATGTTTCGCCAAAGGCGCGTTGAATACCCTTCTTTGTCTCTGTAGCGACCATATACATAAGACCGCATAGAAACATTCCCTGTAAAATAAAGAGACTTGTTTGAATGATGGCTGCATCTGGCCCAAGCATGACAAACTCCACTAACTCAATGTTGAGGAAAGTAACCGGGGCGGAAAGAAAAAAATATCCTCAAATGGTAGGGAAATTCTACATTGCAAAAACGCCCAATCCGCATGGGCTTGCCGGCGCGATACCCCCATTTGGTGATGCTGGCGGGCTGAGGATCAGTAATAGCGCGAAACCTCTGGGCGCCAGGAACGGCCTTGCGGTTTTTATCTCTTGCGGGGATAGGCAGAGTTCACGCTGCCTAGGCTTATAGAGCATTTCTGCATACACGCTTTCAACTTGCTGACCGCAATCGAGCAGTCGCGGGCTTTCGCGAATCGGGCGCTTACGTCGCCAAGTCTCAAAAAACCGCTGGTTCTGCGCGGCAAAGGCGCTTGACCGACACGGCTTTTAATGCGCCGCGACGGTATTTGTCAGGCCGGCCTCGCTAATTCTGCTCGCCTTCCGTCGGTAACGCTTGCAGCACGGGGGCGAACCGCCTGAAAATCATCTTTTCGAATCAGCTGACGATCAAGATGACGCTGTCGGAGATTCGCAAACAATACTCGTCAGGGAGTTCACGATGGATGCTGCGGCAGGTCTTTTTTCAACCCAGAATTTCATGCCGCATGGCCACTGTTATCTGTGGCTGCCTCATATCTTGTGGACCCATGTCCTTAGCGACGCTCTGACAGGTATTGCTTATTTTAGCATCCCTGCTGCGTTATTTTATTTTGCGCGCAAGCGGCCAGATCTTGGTCTGAACAAGGTGCTCTACCTGTTTGTCGCCTTCATCGTGTTATGCGGCATGACGCATTTCATGGCGATCTACACCATCTGGGAACCTGCCTATTTTCAGTTCGGCATCTTAAAGGCGTTGACAGCCCTGGTTTCCGTAGCCACTGCAATTGCATTATGGCCATTGCTGCCCAAGCTAATCGCGACGCCGACGCTAGCTCAGCTTGAAGAAGCCCATGCTAATCTTCTGGTTGAAGTCGAGGCGCGGAAGAAATCAGAAGCGGCGCTGGCGCAACGCAACGTCGAGCTGAAGCAATTCAACAACTCGCTCGAGTCAATGATATCAGCCCTTAAAACCAGCGAAGAGGGACTCGCGCTGGCCCAAAAAACAGCGAAATTAGGAAGCTGGGAATGGCACGTTCAGGAGGACCGGCTGGTCTGGTCAGCGGAACTGCACCGCATTTTTGGGACCGATCCCGAAACTTTCGACGCGACATTTGATGGATTTATGGAGCGCGTGCATCCGGATGATCGCAATAAGGTCGACGAAGCGGTCCGTCAAACATTTGAAGAAGGAGAAGCGTTCGATATTGATTATCGCATCCTGCCGAGCCAAGACAACGATGAAATGATTGTCGGCAATGCGCGCGGCGAAGTTGTAAAAGACTCTGCTGGCCGTCCGGTGCTGTTTTCAGGAACGCTGCTCGATATTACAGAGAGAAAACAGTCAGAAGGGGAGCTGGAAGACAGCCGCACATTTCTATCGACTATTCTTGAGAACGTGCAAGACGGTATTGTCGCCTGCAATGAGAACGGAGAACTCACGCTATTTAACAAAGCTGCACGCAAATTCCACGGGATGGACGCCAGTCCCATCGGCGCAGATCAATGGACGGACGCTTACGATCTTTACGAGGCGGACGGAAAAACGCCGCTGCCGCAATCGAAAATACCACTCCACAAAGCGTTCAATGGCGAGATGGTCGAAGAGCAGGAGATGGTGATTGCGCCGCACAACCTTCCGGCGCGTATTCTGATTGCGCGCGCTTCTCCGCTTTACAACCAGAACCACAAAAAAATCGGCGCGGTTGCCACCATGCATGACGTAACCCTGGAGCGCGCCCGCGAAGAAGAGCTGCGCCGCCGTCAGAATGAACTGGAATTGATCTTTGACAGCGTTCCGGTCCGCATCTGGTACAAAGATGACAAAAACCGTATCATCCGGCTTAATCAGTACGCAGCGGAATCGATGGGATTGACTGTTGTAGACGCTGAAGGCGCGGATACCTATGAACTGTTCCCGGAAATGGCGAAAAAATATCATGACGACGATCTGGAAGTGATTGAATCCGGAGCGCCAAAATACGGCATTGTTGAAGAATATACGCCGAAAGACGGACCCGGCGGATGGGTCAGCACGGATAAAGTGCCCTACATCGATCCGAAAACAGGTGAACGGTTTGTTTTTGTTGCATCGACAGACATAACGGAACTTAAAGAAGCACAGGAGGAACTGCGCCGCTCCAATGCGGAGCTTGAGCAGTTTGCACGCGTCACGTCGCACGATCTTCAGGAGCCGTTGCGAAAACTGATGATCTTCAGCGAGTTCTTGGAGCAGGACCTCGGCGGCGACATGCCCGAAAAGGCGAAAGAGGATCTCGATTCGATTACTGACGCCGCCCGACGCATGCAACGGCTTATCAAGGACATTTTGGCGCTGTCGCGTATGCGCACCGATCGGAAGCTTCAGCGCGTCAATCCACATGATTGCGTTACGGATGCAATGGCGACATGGGCCATGCAGTGCAAGGAACGGGGCGCCATCGTTGTGTACGACGACTTGCCCGAAGTGATGGCCGACCCAGGGGTGTTGACCCAAGTCTACAGCAATTTGATCGGCAACGCCCTGAAATTCGTCGAGGAAGATCGTCCGCCGAAAATCAAGCTGACCGCGGAGCTAACGGACAAGGACGTTATATTGGGCGTTGCGGATAATGGAATCGGAATTCCTCAAGACAGTCATGAGAAAATTTTCCAACCGTTGGCGCGCTTGCATGGCCGCGAAAAATATGAGGGGACGGGTATCGGCCTGGCAATTTGCAAGAAGGGAGTAGAACAGCTTGGCGGGCGGATCTGGGTTGAGTCAGCGCCCGGCGCCGGCGCCCATTTCCGTTTTTCGTTGCGGCGGGCCAAAGCGGCGCGATCAGCTGCTTAATAGCCTATTTGGGGGAGCGAATCAGTCTTCTGTGATCCAGAAGATTGCCTCGCGCGTAAGGGCATTGGTTTAATAGAAATTATTATTGCGGAAAGTCATCAACATGCCAGATAAAAAACCAACTGTTCTATTGGTCGAAGACGATGCAGCGGATCAGGAAATTCTTAGGCGCGCTGTTTCAGAAGGCGTATTACGGGCGGATTTGCGTATTGTGTCGGATGGCGCTGACGCGCTGGCGTATCTTTCGCAAGAGGGGGGCTATGCATCGCGAGAGAATGCCCCAAAACCGGATCTCGTCCTGCTTGATCTGAATATGCCCGGGCTCAGCGGTCACGAGGTTCTGGCGCGCCTCAGAGCGAAAAGTGAAACACGCACATTACCCGTTGTCGTGCTGACGACCTCTGACAGCGATCAAGATATTGTCAAAAGCTATGAATTGGGTGCGAATTCGTACATCACCAAACCCGTAAACTTTCAGGATTTCGTCAGAGTCGTGCGCGAACTGGACGAATACTGGTTTGATTATGTTGCGTTGCCCCCTGCTGATGCTGTTTAATTTAGTGTACGGTGTTTCTCTGGGAAACTGCCAGTATAACGACGTGCGAGCGATTCTTTGTAGCAGCCTAGCGTTGCTTGTAATCACCCAGTTGTTTGCGGGACACCGAAGGGTGAAGATGAAAAGCCACAAAAGCGGTTGTTAAAAACCGCAACTGTGCCAGCTTTGTCCATAGCCGCACTCATGATGAGGTCGAACGCATGATCCTGCGCATGGCGCTTCCGGAGCGCCTTACCTATGCGCGAAACTCGGGGTTATCGAACCGCTGGAATCGCAGAGCCGTTCAGGCCTCTAACGGCATTGAGTGAGGGAAAGTACGGTATGGTGGGCCCGGAGGGACTCGAACCCCCAACCTAGCGGTTATGAGCCGCCAGCTCTAACCAATTGAGCTACAGGCCCCAAGGACGGCGCACCGACTTGAGGACCGGGCTCTTACCAGCATTTCAGCGCCTTTCAAAGTGTTGCCTCGACCGTGGCCGTTGCTCCTTCAGTCAGCACGCGAGACAGGCGAACCACAACGCGCATGGCCGCAACTGCGTCGCAGTTCCGCCTTGATTTCGTCCGATCGAAGCGGTTTCATCTGGCGAGCAAGAGAACGGAGAAAAAATATGCGCCACGCCATCGCGCCCGCCATCGCTGCGGCGCTCATTTTTGCGGGATGCGCCGCGCCACAGGCAACCGCCGCCGATCCGGAAACATCGCCGCGCACAATTTCCGTGACGGGACAGGGAAAAGCGGCGGCCGCGCCCGATATGGCCGTCGTCACTATCGGCGTGCAAAGCGAGGCGCCCACCGCCGCCGCGGCGTTGCGTCAAAATTCCACGGATATGTCCGCAACCATCGATACGCTGAAGGAACTCGGCGTTGCGGACCGCGATATTCAAACATCCGGCCTTTCAGTCAATCCGCGCTACGATTACGAACGCAACCGATCCCGCCCGGAAGTCATCGGCTTTACCGCGTCGAATAACGTTACGGTTCGGCTGCGCGATCTGAGCGCAGCAGGCGCAATCATCGACCAGGCTGTGCAGTCAGGCGCGAATTCGCTGGGCGGGGTTTCTTTTGCTTTTTCTGACCCGAAGCCGCTTTATGACGAGGCGCGCCGCGATGCCGTTGCGGACGCGAGAGCCAAAGCGGACCTGTTGACGGACGCAGCCGGCGTCCGGCTCGGAAAACTGCTTTTTATTCAGGAAGGCCACGCCGTGACGCCGCAACCCAGACCCTATGCTGCGCGCATGGAAATGGCGCAAGATCAGGCGGTTCCCATGGAAGCTGGCGAGTCGACAGTCAACATTTCGGTCTCGATGATTTACGAAATCGAATAGGCGGAACAACCATAGCCAAGGAAAAGGCCCCGCATCGGGGCCTTTTTTGTCGCGCGAGACGAATATTGACGAATACTATTGCGTGGCGAAGAGCTCGCCAAAAAAGTCGCCTTCGTTCCAGCTTGGCCGCTCCGGCGTTGTCGCCAATGCGCGCGCGATGACATAGTTCACATCAACAAACCGAACCAGGCTGTCATAAAGGATCGGCTGCGAGGTGTCATCGCTCGGACGGTGATAGTGGTTGCGATAGAAATCCCAGAACTTTTCCTCGCCGCCATCGGCGAAACCCGGCCAGAGAAAAATCGACGGCACGCCTTTTTCGACGAAACGATAGTGATCCGAACGCGTGAAGATCCCTAATTGCGGGATCGGATCTGGCGACAAGGCGATCCCCGTTTCTTCCAATGCGGCCTTCATGATAGGCCCAATCGAAGACCGTTCAGCGCCGAAGGCCACCACATCGGTAAACGCGTGCAGCATGACCGGCATGTCAAGATTGACATTGGCGACCATGTCCCCGCCGCCAATCGGCGGAAAATGCGCAAAATAGTCGGCGCCAAGAAGCCCCTTCTCCTCAGCCGTCAGCGCGACGATTAAGATGCTGCGTTGCGGCGCGCCCTCCTCCTTAAAGCGGCGCGCCACTTCCAACATGGTGGCGATGCCCGTGGCGTTGTCCATCGCGCCGTTGTTGATGCCGTCTCGTCCTTCACGCTCAAGCCGCTCATTGACGCCAATATGATCAAGGTGACCGGTCAGCACCACATACTCGTCCTGCAACTGTGGATCGGTTCCACGGATCAAGCCGACAACATTCGGGCTGGTGATCGTTTCCACTTCCATCGCTCCGGCCATCGAAACCTTGACCGCCAGATCAAAACTGCCGGTCGGTTCGCCATCGCCATCCGCGGCGGCGCGAACAGCCTCATAGGCATGCGGCGCCCCCTCGAAGAGCAGCGACGCTTTTTCCGGATGCGGCGTCGCCGATCCCTTTATACCGCGTCCGGAAGTTTCCGGCGTTCCGTCGGGCCAAACCCAGGTCATCTGGGAATAGCGCGGATTGGCGATAAAACGCTCCCAAGGGCGGCTTTCTTCCGTTGCACCAGTATACAAAGAGACAATGCCGATTGCGCCGCGATCTGACGCTTCTTTTGCTTTCAATGCGTTTGAATTGAAATGCGCACGGCTTTCGTTGTCGAAAATATCAGGCGCGCCGGTAAAATAGACAACAACTTTTCCCTCAACATCAACGCCGGCGTAATCGTCATGACCGAAAGCCGGCGCGTGAACGCCATATCCCACGAACACGGCCGGCGCATCCTCGATGGAAAAACTTTCAAGCGCTATTGACGGAAAAACACGGAAATCATTGAGATGCGTCAGCTTCTTTTTTTTGCCATCAGGCCCCGTAATCGACATTGCTGATGCGTCGAGGTCCTGAACGCCTGAAACAAAAGGCACGGTTTGATACCATGAACCATCCGCACCAGGTTCAACACCCAGCCTCGCTAGTCTTGCCGCAACATAAGCCGCAGCCTGATCATATCCTTGCGTGCCGGTTTCACGCCCTTCACGGGCGTCATCAGCGAGCCACGTCACATCGGCTTCAAGGCGCGCTGCTGTCGCGGTTTTTGATTGCGCCGCCGCCGCCGCGCTTTCGATCTCTGTACTGGACGTCGCCGGCTCAACACTGACGCATCCGGAAAGGGCAAAAAGGGCAATGCAGACAGCATATCGGGACCGCAAAAATCTCATGAATTTCTCCTCGCGTGTTGGCCGGGATTAGGCGTTCACGGGCGGTCTGCGTCAACCAAACTCAAGCCTTTTTGACCTCTGGAATGTAGGTGTCACAGGCGTAGTGATGTGATTTTGCAACGGTTTTTGATGCGGACGACCAAACATTGCGCATCGCTTGAAAGAATTGGAACAAACGCCTTTCCAGCGTATTATTGGGTGGGGAGTGTTGAGCCATGATCAACAATTCGTTTTTTGTTATCACCGCTGTCGCTGCAGCATTGGGTCAAGCGCATCTCGCACCTGTCGCCGCGCAGGAAAGCGGAAATGTACACGAAAACGGCATTGGACCCGATCCGGATCGCGACACAAATCCGGCCACGATCACCGGCGTGATTGCGCGTATCGGAAATCCGGAAATTGCGGCCGATGATGCGCCATATCGCGTCATTACCTTTGAAGCGCCGCCAGGCGCACATAACGACGTCATCCGCAACGCGTATGCGGACGAGTTCGGCGTACGGTTCGGAAACGGGGTTACGCGTCAGATTTGCGAAGGCCAGCGACGTTTCTATTATGACTCGATGTGCACCTATGAGGCGGCGCCAAGCGGGAAGTTTGCCGCCGGGTACTTGAATTATCTAAACGCACCCATGCGGATCGAATTTGACACGCCAGTCTGCATTGTCACCATGGCGATCTATCCAACCGGCGGTAACGAAGAAGAACCCTTCTCCGTCACTATCAATGCGTGGGATGAAGCAGGCGTCTTCCTTCCGCAAGCGGATGCGAAATTTGAATGGACGAAAAACACGGTTCGTTGGCGGCACATGGTTGGCGCCTATTATCTTGGCGGACGCGCCAAAACAATTACTGTAGGGATGAAAAGCGGCAGAGCTTCGCAAGCCGGAGATGTATTGCGGTTTTTGATTGACGATCTGGCTTTCGTTCAAGACGGCTGCGACGAAGCGCTCGTCGATGTCATCCAAAACGGAGAGCAGTCTGGCAATGCCGCAGGCGGCTCATAGGATGGGTGCGGCCCCAGAAATCCTGTATGAGGTGGTAATTACAGTTTCGCCGGAAATCAGGAATGACTATCTCGCCTGGTTGCGTCGGCACATGGCGCAGATGCTCGACTTAGACGGCTTCACAGACGCAGAGATGCTTTTCAATTGTGAAAACGAAAACGAAATCACCTGCCACTACCGACTGCGCGACCAACAAGCCATGCAGGACTATCTGGATGGCCCCGCCAAGGCGATGCGCGCCGATGGCGTCAAACAATTCGGCGATAAATTTTCAGCAAGCCGGCGCATTCTGAGCGCCTCATAAAAGAAGACCGCCCGCCGATTGCTGGCAGGCGGTTCTTTTTTTCAGCAGCTGGGCTTC
>JBCBSY010000027.1:0-11120 GCA_039818925.1 Pseudomonadota bacterium
GTCAAGTCGAAAAAGCATGACGGCCTGCGCGTCACCGACGCCAATACGCTGGACGTGGCGCGCGACGTTTTCATCGGCGAGAACATCAAGCTGGTCGAGGCGGTGCGCCAGCAGGGGGTTGAGGCGGAAGGGCTGATCACCGGCGTTATTGAGGCGGATTATCTTGACCGTGACCGGCTCGGCTTTGTCGGCGCGCCGCGCACCATTCGCAAGGGCCTGATTGACTCCGTCGTACGCTCCGGCGCCATGCCGATCCTCACCTGTCTTGGGGTCGCGCCCGGCGGCCAGATCCTCAACGTCAATGGCGACAGCGCCACCCGCGCGCTGGTTGAGGCGCTGCAGCCGATGAAGATCGTGTTCCTGACCGGCGTCGGCGGCCTCCTCGACCGGCAAGGCGCGGTGATGCACTCGCTCAATCTCGCCTCCGATTATGACAAGCTGACGCAGGCGTCCTGGGTTGAGGGCGGCATGCGCCTGAAGCTGCAGGAGATCAAACGTCTGCTTGACGCGTCGCCCTTGTCGACCTCGGTATCGATCACCACGCCGTCGGGTCTCATCCGCGAGCTTTTCACACATGGCGGGTCAGGCACGCTGGTGCGTAAAGGCGAGTTGATCGCAACGCACACCAAAAAAACAGAGCTGGACCGCGCCCGCATCGAGGCGCTTGTTGAAAACGCCTTCGGCCGGATGCTTAAAACCGACTGGTGGGACGGCCTTGATCTGCACCAGGCTTATATGTCGGCGAGCTATCGCGCAGGGGCGATCCTCAGCCGTGTCGACGGTTTCACCTATCTCGACAAGTTCGCGGTGGTCGAAGATGCGCGCGGCGAGGGGCTGTCGCGCACAGTCTGGCGCGCCATGGTGAAAGACAACGCGTCCTTTTTCTGGCGCTCGCGCACCGGCAACGGATTTAATGCATTCTATCACGACAGCGCCGACGGATCGGTGAGAGCCGGCGCGTGGACCGTCTTCTGGAAAGGCGAAAGCGACTGGACGCGCATCGCAAGCATGGTCAAGATCGCCGAAGGCCTCGCGCCGTCCTTTCAGGGAGAGTAAATCTATGGCGACGCCGTTTCTTGTCGGTCTGGTGGGCGCCCGCGGGCATACAGGACGCGAGCTGATCCGCCTGATCGCCGGCCATCCGGAGCTGATGCTTGCCTATGCGGTCAGCCGCGAGCTTGCCGGGCGCCCGGTCGCGGAAATGGCGCCGGAAGACAAAGACGAATGTGTATTTGAGGCGCTGACCCCTGAAGAAGTCGCGCGCCGCCGCGCCGATGTCGTGATCCTGGCGACGCCCGACGGCGCCTCTGCGGATTATGTCAACGCCCTGGAAAAAATCGCGCCGCAGCGGGTGATTGTCGATCTGTCTGCGGATTTCCGGTTTGAAGCTGCCTGGGCCTATGGTTTGCCAGAACTACATCGCGAAAAAGTTGCCGATGCGTTGAGGATTGCTAATCCGGGTTGCTACGCTACTGCGATGCAGCTCGCTATCGCGCCGCTGTTGCAGAAACTCGGCGGCGTTCCGTCTGTCTTTGGCGTTTCCGGCTATTCCGGCGCAGGGACAACGCCGTCGCCGCGCAATGATCAGGCGCGCTTGAAAGACAACCTTATGCCTTATGCCCTGACTGGGCATAAGCATGAGCAGGAAGCCTCGCGTCATCTCGGCGCGCAGGTGCGGTTTACGCCGCATGTTCACCCGGCATTCAGCGGTCTTTTGGTTACAGCGCACGTTCCGCTTACGGATAAAATGACGCAAGATGACGTTGCAAAAATTTTTGAAGAAAAGTACAAAAACGAACCGCTTATCACCTTGCGCAATGCGGCGCCGGAACTTAAAGATGGAACAGGCCGCAGGGGCGTGATCATTGGCGGTTTTTCTGTCAGCGAAGACGGATTGCATGCAGTTGTTGTGGCGGCGGAGGACAATCTCCTCAAAGGCGCCGCGGTGCAAGCAGTCCAAAACATTAATCTCGCGCTCGGACTGACGGAGACAACGGGGCTGATTTAAGCAATACCCTGAACGAAGGGACAAATACACGAAGCATGGCGGCGACGGAAAGCGAGTTTTTGGTTCAGGCGGCGACGTATCTTGGCGCCGCGGCGATCACAGTTCCGATATTTAACCGCCTGAAACTTGGCTCGATTCTGGGTTATCTTGCTGCCGGCGTCGCTGTCGGCCCCTTTGGTCTCGATATCTTGCATCAAACGGAAGGCGTCTTTCACGTCGCTGAGCTTGGCGTCGTGCTGTTCTTGTTTGTCGTCGGGCTTGAATTATCCCTGTCTCGATTGTGGTCGATGCGCAAAGAGATTTTCGGTCTCGGCGCCGCGCAGATGGCGGTCACGGGTGTCATTATTGCGGGCCTGTTCATGGCCGCAGACGTCATGCCGATGGCGGCGGCGGCGATTGCGGGCTTTTCGCTTGCATTTTCATCGACGGCTTTTGCCCTGCAGTGGATGAAGGACCGGGGCGAGCTTACAACGCCGCACGGGCGCAAATCGTTCGCAGTGCTGCTGTTCCAGGACCTTGCGGTTATCCCGCTGCTCGCGGCGGTGCCAATTATCGCCGGCGCCGGGGATGAGGGGATGGATTGGCTTGCCGTTTTAAAAGCAGCAGGCGTCATCACAGGCGTGGTGTTGATCGGCAAGTTCGGGCTCGACAGGATTTTTCGAATTGTTGCATCATCAGGATCGCGCGAGGCGTTTGCGGCGACGGCGCTGTTCGTCGTGGCGTTGGTGTCTCTGGCTGTAGGCTGGGTCGGGCTTTCCATGGCGCTCGGGGCTTTTTGGCCGGCGTGCTGCTCGCGGAATCATCTTTCAAGCACCAGATCGAAACCGATATTGAGCCGTTTCGCGGTTTGCTGCTGGGCCTTTTCTTTATCTCCATCGGCATGCGGCTCGATCTGTCGGTGATTGCCGAGTACTGGCCGGTGGTGATCGGCGGCGCGCTTGGGCTCGTCAGTCTGAAGGCGGCAATCCTTTACACCCTGGAGCGGATGATGCGTGTCGAGCGCGAGACTGCTTTGAGAAGCGCTGCGACGCTTTCCCAGGGCGGCGAGTTTTCTTTTGTCGTCTTCACGCTGGGAATCAGCGCGGCTCTGTTTACGAATGCTCAGGTCAGTCTGATGTCGGCGATCGTCACTTTGTCGATGATGCTGACCCCGGTCATGACCATGATGGCTGCTCTTCTGACGAAAACGCCTGGCGAAAGCGATGAGGGGCTTTCTGCGCCGGAAGGCGGACGCGACCATGCGCTGATTGTCGGGTTTGGCCGAATGGGACAGATTATCTCCCAGGTGCTGATGAATTCAGGCATGGAAATCGTCGCGATTGATCGCAACCCCAGCCATATTCGCAACGCAGAACGCTTCGGGTTCAAGGTCTATTATGGCGACGGCGCCCGCCTTGACATGCTGATGAACGCCGGCGCCGCGGACGCGAAGGCGATCATTCTGTGCATGGACGATACGGCCGCGGTGAATCACGCCGCGACGATTTTGCGTGAGAAATTACCAAACAGCACGATCATCGCCTGCGCCCATGACAGGCTCCATGAGATTGAACTGCGCAAGCTCGATCCGGATGTGATTGTTCGTGAAACGCTGGAATCGAGTTTGTTGATCGCGCGAGAGGCATTGTCTCGAATGGGGCTGGAGCCGGATATTATCGAAGATTACATCCAGCAATTTCGAAAGCTTGATCGCGAACGATTGCTGGCGCAAATCGACGAAGGCCCGGAAGCCGGCAAGCATCTGATACACCAGCGCTTTCGTTCAGAAAGCGAAAGCGGCGCGCGCTAACGCGTGTTTCCGTGACAGTCCCGCAAAGTCGAAATCGATCGCATCGGAGAAAACGCAACAGCCCAACACTGTTAGGAAACAGCGTTCGCCACTGCTTCACTTATATACGCCACCTGGTCCGGCGTCAGATAGGGATGCATGGGCAGCGAGAAAATCGTCGAGGCGACTTTCTCCGTTGCTGGGAGACCGTTCACGGGAGCGTATTCCGCAAATGCGGGCATCAGGTGCAACGGGGTCGTGTAATAGATCGCCGTCGGGACTCCCAATGCTTTGAGGTCTTTGACAACCTGATCGCGGTTTGTGACGCACAGTGAATAGTACCCGTACCCAGACTTTGAACCAGTTATTTGAACTTGCGGCTGGGCAATTCCCGAAAGATTGGCGTCATATTCAGCCGCAATGCGCCGCCTTGATTCGCGTTCTTCATCGAAGACTGCGAGTTTTTCAAGAAGCACGGCGGCCTGAAAACTATCCATGCGGCCATTAAAACCGACCCGGACGGACTCTTTGCGCGCTTCATCAGTGCCATGCCACCGGATCGATTCCCAACGTTCCCGGTCAAGCGAATTCAGGCTGAAAATTGCGCCGGCGTCGCCATAAGCGCCGAGCGCTTTGCCGGGAAAAAAGCTTGTAGCCGTTGCAGGCGAAATAGCGCCGACCTCAACCCCGTCAAGCTCGCCGCCAAAGCTTTGCGCACCGTCGGCAAGCATGAACAATTCATGTTTTTCTACGATGGGCCCAAGCGCATTGTAGTCTGCAGGCGAGCCAAACATATCCACGGGGATCACAGCTCTGGGCTGGAGCTTGCCCTCGTTGCGAACAGCGGAAATGCGGCGCTCAAGGTCGGCGGGGTCCATGTTGAAAGTGGACGTCTGGATGTCGACAAAGACTGGTGTTGCGCCGGTCAATAAAATAGCGTTCGCCGTCGCATTATAGGTAAAGGCCGGCGCAAAAACGGCGTCGCCAGGCCCTATGCCGCGCGCAAGCAGCGGGATGATCAAGGCGGCGGTCCCACTGGCGCACGCAACAGCGGTTTTCGCGCCAGTGCGTTCCGCCAGAAGCGCTTCAAGCTCTTCGATTTCAGGCCCGGCGATATAGCGGCCGTGATCGAGCACTGCCCGCAGGCGCTTTTCGATGGCGGGACGCAATCGCTTCTGCTGCGCCGCCAGGTCGATAAATGCGATCTCGCCAACCCTGGAACGCCCGGCGACGGAAAGATTGACAACGCTGTTCATGCCCGCCGCCGTTCTTGAGCTTCGGTTGACGCGGCAGGGCCGATCGCCGCCGCAGCCTCAATCCGTTGGGCCCAGGCGAGGGCTTCGCGCGCGTCCGCGCCAGTCACGATGGGCGCACGTGAATTGAGTATGGCATTGATGAATGCATCCGCTCCAAAGGCGAGCGGATCCCGGAATGCGGCCGGCGCTTCGGCTTCTGCAAAGTCAGATACCAGCCGGGTTTCCGTCGTGTTCGTGGTTTTGCGGTTAACAAAGTCGAACTCGACAATGCCGTCGTCATAAACAAGGGTCATGCGACGCTCCGGCGTCGGTGCACGGCGGCTTGCGGACAGTGATATAACAGCGCCGTTTGTAAGCTGCAGTTCGGCTTTTGCTTCGTGTTGGCCGCCATGCGCTTCGATTGTATTAATCTCAGACTGTGTCAGCATGCGGATCAGATCGAGGTCGTGAACCATTAGGTCGAGCACGACGGAAACGTCCTCGCAGCGCCCAGAAGCCATCGTATGGCGGATACAGTCGATTTTGTGCGGCGGCGTTTTGCGATCGAGCAGACCTGCGGCGGCGGCGACATAACGTTCCTGGTGCCCGGCCTGAAGAATGACCCCCTGTTCGTTTGAAAGGGCGATCAGCGCATCCGCTTCATGGGTTGTCAGGGTAATTGGTTTTTCCACAAAGACGTGACGGCCCCGGGCGAGCGCTTCAGACGCAAGGGCGAAATGCGCGTTGGCTGCGGCGGCGACAATCACTGCGTCTGTTGCCTCAAGCATTGCGCTGTAGTCCAGATAGGAAACGCTGCTGTTCTTTTCGGCGAGGCTGGATGCGCGTGCGCCGTCAATATCAAAAACGCCCGAAAGAACAGCTTTCGGGTGTTCTGAAACCTTTGAACAATGATAGCCGCCGAATACGCCAGCGCCCGCTACGCCAATCCTTACACGTGTGCTCACGTAATTACTCCGCCAGTTGCGCCCCGCACCGGCAGGCGCACGCCCAGGACAGGCGCCGCGCCCAAAGTCTCCCAAAACCGTATTCCCCCATTTGCCGTCATCCGGCAACTATCAAGAGGTTCACTCTATATTTCCACCTGTTTCACGCAGTCGCGCGAATATTTCTACAGCCATAGGCGCGGCAGATTTGTGACAAAATGATCATAATTCCACGCTACGCGTCGCCTTGAACCGGTCGGCTAAAATGAAGGCGAGATCCAGCGCCTGTCCCGCATTGAGCCGTGGATCGCAATGCGTGTGATAGCGAGACGAAAGATCAGCCTCGGAAATTTCGTGAGAGCCGCCGAGGCATTCAGTCACATTTTGGCCAGTCATCTCGAAGTGCACCCCGCCGGGGATCGCCCGTTCCGCGTGGCAGACGTCGAAAAATGTTCCAACTTCTGAAAGGATCGCATCGACATGCCGGGTTTTGTATCCGTTGCCGGTTTTTGTGGTGTTGCCATGCATAGGGTCGCAGGACCAGACAACATTGCGACCCTCAGCGGTGACCCGCTGAACCAGAGGCGGCAAGCCGTCAGCCGCATTCTCGGCCCCAAAACGGGCGATGAGGACGATGCGTCCCGCTTCATTTTGTGGGTTTAGAAGATCCAGCAACGTCAATAGCTCGTCGGCCTCCAGGCTGGGACCGCATTTCAGCCCGATCGGGTTTTCGATCCCGCGGCAGAATTCCACATGCGCGCCATCCGGTTGGCGGGTGCGATCACCGATCCACACCATATGCGCAGATGTGTCGTACCATTTGCCAGTCGTGGAATCGATTCGGGTCATCGCGCTTTCAAACCCGAGCAGCAGCGCTTCGTGGCTCGTGTAGAAATCAACTTCGCGGATGGCCTTCACTGTCGATCCGTCGATCCCGCAGGCTTCCATGAAAGTGATGGCTTCTGAAATCTTGTCGGCTAGCGCGCGGTAGCGGTCTTCCTGTGGGTTGCCAGACACGAATTCGAGATTCCATTTCTGGACATTGCGCAAATCCGCGTAGCCGCCATAGGCAAAGGCGCGGATCAGGTTGAGCGTTGACGCCGCCTGACCATACGCTTTCAACAGTCGCTGCGGGTCCGGAAGACGCGCCGCTTCGTCGAACTCCATGCCGTTGATGTTGTCGCCGCGGTAACTCGGCAGGGTTTCGCCATTTTGATTTTCAACCGGTGATGAGCGCGGTTTGGCGTATTGACCCGCGATACGGCCGACCTTGATGACTGGCATTGCGGCGCCGAATGTCAGGACAACCGCCATTTGCAGCAGCACACGGAATGTGTCGCGAATATTGTTCGGATGAAACTCTTTGAAGCTCTCGGCGCAATCGCCGCCCTGGAGGAGAAACGCTTCGCCTCTCGCGACTCGCGCCAGCGAACTGCGCAAGGTTCGCGCCTCCCCGGCGAAGACCAGCGGCGGGTAGTTGGACAGCTCTTTTTCCACGGCTTCAAGCGCCGATGCATCCGGATAGTCGGACGGAATGTGCCGCGCGGGCTTGTCGCGCCAGCTTTGAGGACTCCAGGTCATCGTAAAAACTCCATACGGGCTAACCCTTTAGCCCGCAGGCGCCGCCCCTGCAACTGCGCTGCAGCATAAGCGCCAACAGGGTGCGCCATTATACCGACGACGTGATTTCTGCGTTCCGCTCAATGCTGCTATTCACCTAGCAGGAACGAGCTGTTGAGGAGGCTTTCGCCCATGACCGAGACGACCCTGAAGCTGCGCCTTGGCGCAACGATATTCGCCGCCGCCGCAATTTGCGCCGGACCCGCCGCCGCACAACGCGATTTTTCTGATGTTGAGATCAAAACCACGGAAGTGGTGGAGGGCATCTATATGCTGGAAGGCGCTGGCGGCAATATTGGCCTGTCTGTCGGCGATGACGGCGCCTTTGTCATCGACGATCAGTTCGCCCCGCTCGCTGAAAAGATTCTTGCTGCAATTGCGGATGTCTCGGACAAGCCGGTTGAATTTGTCGTCAACACCCATTGGCATGGCGATCACACTGGCGGCAACGAAGCCATGAGCGGGGCTGGCGCGCATATCGTCGCTCATGACAATGTCCGAAAGCGCTTGAAGGAAGGCCTGACCCGCGAGGGCGGCAGAACCACCCCGCCGGCGCCGGACGAAGCCTTGCCCGTCATCACGTTCTCACACTCCATGTCATTTTTCTGGAATGGCCACGACATCAAGGTCTGGCATCCTGAAAATGCGCATACGGATGGCGATGCATTGATCTTTTTTGAAACCGCCAATGTCGCGCATATGGGCGATGTTTTCTTTAATGGCGGCTACCCGTTTATCGATCTGGCTTCCGGCGGCGATCTCGACGGGTACATTAAAACGAACGAAAAAGTGCTCGCGAAAATGGACGACGACGTAAGGATCATTCCGGGGCACGGACCGCTCGCCACCAAGTCCGACCTGCAAAACACAGTCGATATGTTGAAGGACGTTCGACAGCGCGTTCAGGCGCAGATCGATGCGGGCCTCGATGAAGACGCCGCGGTGGCGGCGGATCCATTGCGCGATCTGAATGAGCAATGGGGCAGCGGTTTTATCAATGGCGAATTCATGGTGCGAACGGCCCATCGCTCTCTGTCCGCCAAACATGACCAAGACTGAAAAAAAGCGCCCGTTTTCCGGGCGCTTTTGAGTTCAGGGGGTGATTTTTTTTGGGTCGTTATTGCGCCGGATCAGAATTGAGGTGGAAACAGGGACTGATTCCAACCCGGCGGATCGGTTGAACGTTACGAGCGAATCGTGAATTCGGTGACTTCGCCGCGGCGAATTCGGCATTCTGCGGTAACCGCGTCGCCGTTATTCGGGATCAACTCAATCGCAACGGTTTTCACGGCGGCGCCTGAGCCGCGCACGAATTTGGCGCGGTAATCACCGGCTTCCACGACGCCTTCGGATTCGGCGGCTGCAGCGCAGATATCCACGTTTTTCGTCCATCCCGACGCAAAGGCCGGTCCGGCGAAAAGGGCGGTCGTCACGGCAATGCTGGCTAAGGTCTTGTTTAACATGGGTTTCTCCATTTCCCGCGCGCCCGGCATAGCGCAATTTTTATTCGCCGATTGATAACACTTTTTAGTTTACTATATAAAATTAAAGTGTCAAATATATTTTTGCCTTAGCGTGCAATTTTTTTAGGGCACGACAGATTAACGACACTTGTAGTAGGGTCGAAAGAAAACAGCCCCCAAGGGGCCGGGAGGACGCCGAATGGCGCGGACATACAATCAGGACTGCGTGCTTGCGCATGCGCTGGATTTGCTCGGAGAGCGTTGGACCCTGCTGATTTTGCGGGACCTGTTTCTCGGGCCGCAGCGATTTGGCGATTTGCAGGCCGGGCTGCCGGGGATCGGGGCCAATCTGCTTAGCAAACGGCTGAAAGAACTCGAAGAAGCGGGTTTAATTGAGAGCGTCTCTGCCGGCGACGCCAGAGGCCGATATCGATTGACAGACACCGGTGAGGCGCTGCGTCCGGCGATCCGGATGCTGATGAAGTGGTCGATCGCCTATTTCATGGACCGGCCTGAATCAAGTCCGGCACGCGAAAATATTTATACTGATAATCTACAGCCGGACTCGGTGGCGCTGGCGATAGAAATTTTCGCCGCCTATTGTCCGAAAGTCGACGCCAACTACGTTGCGCATATCATGATCGATGATTTTCCGTACACAGTCTATAATATGAACGGTCAAATGACGGTGCGCCGCGGCGCTGACGGGCCGGCGGTTGCAACGATTGTGGCGGACGTTGAAACAATTATGAAGGCGTTCCGGATGGAGCTCTCCCTGGAAGAAACCAGGGCGCGCATGAAAATGAGCGGCGACCAAAAGGCGCTCGACCATCTGCTTGAATGCATCGTCCATGCGGAAAGCCGCGATGCTGGCGATCATGCTCCAGCGATGGCGGCGTCTTTTTAGAGCGCGTCCACAAAAAGTGTGAGCGGTTTTTGTGTTCGGACGCGCGACCACTAGAAAATCTAGGCTGCGTTCTTGATTCGACAAAAAGTAAACGCAGTCTAGACAGCAACCTCGAAATCCGCCTCTGTCATCGACTGGACATCATCAAGCGTGACGCCCGGCGCAAGCTCGACCAATTTCATTGTATTGCCGCGATCAATTTCGAAAACGCCAAGGTTGGTGATGACCATGTCCACGACCTGCTGGCCGGTCAGAGGCAACGAGCATTCGTGGAGGAGTTTTGGTGAGCCGGATTTTGAGGCGTGATCCATCACCACTACAACGCGCTTGACGCCGGCCACAAGATCCATGGCGCCGCCCATGCCCTTGACCATCTTGCCGGGGATCATCCAGTTGGCGAGATCGCCTTTCTCAGAGACCTCCATGGCCCCAAGAATGGAAAGGTCGATATGACCGCCCCGGATCATGCCGAAACTGTCGGCGGATGAGAAATAGGACGAGCCGGGGATCGCGGTAATGGTCTGCTTTCCCGCGTTGATCAGGTCCGGGTCGATTTCGTCTTCATAAGGGAACGGCCCCATGCCGAGCATGCCGTTTTCCGATTGCAGCGTGATGTCGACGCCGTCGGGGATGTAATTGGCGACAAGGGTCGGGATGCCGATTCCCAGATTGACGTAAAATCCGTCTTCCAGCTCTTTGGCGGCCCGCGCCGCCATCTGGTTGCGGTCCCATCCTTTTGGTGCATTGGACATTATGCATTCTCCCGCTGACGCGTGGTGCGCTGTTCAATCCGCTTTTCGTGGCTGCCTTTCAAAACGCGCTGCACGAAGACGCCAGGCGTGTGAATCTGATCGGGATCAAGCTCGCCGAGGTCTACAATTTCCTCGACTTCAGCGACTGTGACTTTGCCCGCCGTCGCCATCATCGGATTAAAGTTGCGCGCGGTTTTCTGATAGATGAGATTGCCTTCCGGGTCGGTCTTCCAAGCTTTGACGAGAGACAAATCCGCAACGAGGCCGGTTTCCATAATATAGGTCTCGCCATTGAACTCTTTGTGTTCCTTGCCTTCGGCGATCAGCGTGCCGACGCCTGTTTTCGTATAGAAGCCAGGGATGCCGGCTCCGCCGGCGCGGCAACGTTCGGCAAGCGTGCCTTGAGTTTAACCCGCAAGGCAC
>JBCBSY010000028.1:0-10504 GCA_039818925.1 Pseudomonadota bacterium
GCTTTGACCAGCTTCTTATTCATATAGGCCTCCCAAGTTAGTCTTTGCACGTCCTTATCCCGGCAAATATTCACGAACCGTTCGCGCCGTTTATCGTTGCGATACCAGAAATGCTGCATAATACCGAGGATAAAAAAGACTTTACCATGCTCAGACATATAGCGCCTGCGCGCCCGGGCGAGCGCTCTCGCATCACCGGTCTCCAGCACCTCACTCGCGGCTTCCGCAGCCGTGCGCCCACCGAGCATGCCGTAGTAAATACCCTCTCCTGACGCCGGCGCTACACAGCCCGCAGCGTCGCCAGCGAGAATCACATCCTTGCCATTATCCCAGCGTTTAAGCGGTTTTAGCGGGATCGGCGCACCTTCACAGCGAATCGTTTCCGCCTCATCAAGATCTGCTTGTTGCCGTAATGCGCCAACGGCGCCGCGCAGTGAAAATCCTTTATTGGCGCTGCCAACGCCAACGCTTGTCGTATCGCCGTGAGGAAAAACCCAGGCATAGAAATCCGGCGATAGTTTTCCCTGGTAATAAATGTCGCACCGCGTTCCATCGAAACCGCGATTTGTTTTCGGAGAGCGAATAATTTCATGATAGGCGAATACGCAGGGCTTTTTATCCGCGCCCTTTACGGTCTGTAGCGCAACTTTGGACTTGGCGCCGTCAGCGCCAATCACGATGCGCGCGCGGACCTTATGAAGCGGCGCATCTTTGGCGGCGCCTTTCAGGCGATAGCAGACGATCGCAGCGCCATCTTCATCGCGATCAATACGGACAAACGCGCCGGACCGGCGTTCTGCGCCAGCAAGGCGCGCACGCTCACGCAGCCATTCATCGAAATGCTCGCGATCCACCATGCCGACGGAACCGCCTTCAATCGGCATATCAACTTCGTTGTTAGAGGGCGAGATCATCCGGGCGGAATTCGCGCGCGCCACGATCATCGATTCTGGAATGTTGAAGTCGCGGATTAATCGCGGCGGAATGGCGCCGCCGCACGGTTTTATGCGGCCCGCCTTGTCCAGCAACAACACTCGCTTGTCGCCCAGCGCCAGATCATGTGCCGCTGTTGCGCCTGCCGGCCCGCCGCCGACCACAACAACGTCAAATGTTTCAACTTCCCTTGCCGAATCATACGCCATGGCGATTTTCCTTATTCCGCGGGCAGCTGATCTCCTGCCGGCATCATTGGTAATTTCATATTATCAGCCTTGGTGTGCCCAACGCGGGTCGCGAGATAGGCCGCGACTAAGAAGGCCGCGCCTTCCAAAGCGAAGACCATCGCAAATGCGAGCGACACATCCGCAAAGAGCGCACGCGTCGCATCAATTGCGACAGCGCCCATAAACCCGCCAAGGCCGAAGGCGATCGCCTGCGATGCGCCCCACAGCCCCATGCGTGTTCCTTCACGGCCTTTGCGGCCAGCGCTCGCCAGCGTCATCATCGAGCCGATCGCCGCGACGGCAAACGCGCCATTTGAAAGCCCGAGCGCAAAAACATTCAGCTGCAAAGGCCAGCTCGGGCCGGCAAGCGCGCCAAGAGCGAGCGCGCCAAGCGCGGCCGCAGACGCAACACAACCGGCCATGGTCCACATCCGCATGAAACCCGCGCGGGATTTACCTATCGTCGTTCCGACAATAGCCGTAATGATCATGCCGATCAGCATGCCGCCATTTTGCACGCCAGCGAGCTTGGTCGACTCCCCTGGGGTATAGTCGTAGATCAGACCGGCGAAGGGTTCTAAAATCAGATCTTGCGCGCTGTAGGCAAGCATCGACACGAAAATGAAAATCGTGAACCGGCGCGCTTGCGGCTCGTCCCAGATCTCACGCACCGCTTGACGAAACGCCGTCTTCTCTTTTGGCGCCGGCAACGATTTCTCGCCGTTGCGGCGCTCAATTTTCAGGACCGCCAAAGTGGACACAGCAAATGCAATTGCTGAAACCGCCACCGTCACGGTTATCAACCGGCCCATAGAGAACGGATCAAGCATCTGGCCAGCGACCCCCGCTGTTAGCACAAATCCGAAGATCATCATGATCCAGACGATGGCCGCCGCCGCAGCTTTACGCGATGGCGGCGTTCGGGTCGCGAGCAAGGCCAAAAGATTAGTGCCGGCGGCGCCAACACCGACGCCAATGAAAAAGAATGCGGCAAATGCGGCTGCAATGCCGAGAGTTGTCGATGTGGCCATCAGCGCTGTAGCGGCCGCGGCGCCAATCGCGCCCAGACCAAGCGTCGCCATCCCGCCAATAATCCATGGCGTGCGCGCGCCGCCCATATCAGAGCCGTATCCCCAGCGTGGCCGGGACATCTGCACCGCATAGTGCCAACCCACCAGGGCGCCGGGGAGCATTGCCGGCAACGCCAATTCAACGACCATGACGCGATTGAGCGTCGACGTTGTCAGGACGACAATCGCTCCGAGCGCCGTTTGCACAAGGCCAAGTCTAATAACGCCTAACCATCCGAAGTGTTTCGCGTCGTTAGAACTCATAAAGCGTTCCCCGTAAGTGAACGAACTGCAAAGGCGCTGACCAGCATGCCCAGAACATACAGCGTCGTGCCGGTTGCGTTATACCAGGGCGCCTTTTCGAAAGGGTCTTTAAGAAGCTTTGTCATGAGATAAAGCTGAGCTAACAGCAGTATGCTGACGACAACCGCATGTATTTCCCGGCCGATGTAAAAGAGACCGGCAATCACTGCAATTTGCGGAACGGTCATGACAATACATGCAACTTTCGCAGCATTCTGCTCGCCAAGCTGAACCGGAAGCGACCGAACGCCCATGCGTTTATCGCCTTCCACCGCCTTGAAGTCGTTCAGGGTCATAATGCCGTGTGCGCCAATCGAGTACAGCAAGGCCAGCAAAATGATAGGCGTTCCCGGCATCGCTCCCAGCATAACAGCGGCGCCGGTAAACCAGGCGATTCCCTCATAAGATAATCCGACTGCTGTGTTTCCCCACCAGCCATTTTGCTTTAGCCGCAATGGCGGCGCGCTGTAGGCCCAGGCGAGGATGACGGCGACGATCGTCGCGAGAAAAGCCCAAAGGCCCAACGCCGCGCCAAGCAGCAACGACAAACCTGACCAGAAGATCGCAATGTAAAGACCCCATTGACCGGGAATTCTGCCCGACGGGATTGGTCGGTTCGGCTCGTTAATGGCGTCAACATGGCGATCATACCAGTCGTTGACAGCCTGGCTTGCGGCGCACACGAGCGGCCCGGCAAGCAGAACACCGCCGATAGCAAACACCCACCGATCCGATAGCGATTGACCAGAAGAAACAACGCCGCACATGAACGCCCACATCGGCGCAAACCAGGTGATAGGCTTTAGCAGCTCCGCGACCGCCGAAGCCGACGGCAAAGACCTTTTTGAGAGAGCTATGTTGGTGTCAGACACATCTGCAAAGTATGCCTTACACTCTGTAGTGTCAACGCAGATTGACGCTTTGCAGGAGCGAATAGACCTCCATAACGCTGCCCTCGGAGCTAGCTATCAACGTCAAAGCGCTTCAGTTTCGAATAAAGGCCTTGCCGGCTCAAGCCAAGCATTTCCGCAGCAGATGCGCGATTGTCGTCGGTGATTTCAAGCGCCGCCTCAATACAAAGCTTTTCGATCAGATCAGACGATTCGCGAACAATGTCCTTCAAAGACACTTTGCCGACCAGATCCGTTAATTGATCAACCGATTTCGGCAACTGATTGCGAAGGCTCGCACTGCTTTCAAGACGACGTGCGACGCTGCGAATCGAAAACCCGTAAACTTCGCCGTGCTCAGCCGGCGCCTCGACTGCCGAGACCTCAACGCGCTCTTCAAGGCCAAACTGGTCCCGCAGCACGGTCGAAAAATTTCGCACCGACCCATGGCTTTTAATGCTCGAGACAAGGACATTGAGATCTGTCGAAGAACGCCCGACAAAATCACCGAATCGTCGGCCGATTGCCTGACGACTGCCTGAGAGCCGGGTCATCTCTGAGAAAGACCTGTTCGCCTCAAGGATACGAAATTCGAGATCGGTCACCACCAGGCCGTCCGGCAAACTCTCAAGAATATCGTGAAAGAGGCCAGGGCCGCCGGCAGCGCTGGAGGAATGCTCATCACCCGGCGTGACAATCCTGACAATCAAACGAACATCATCGTCATGACGAAAAGGCGAAACGGAAATTTTGCATTCTTTTCCACCTTTTAGTTTTAAATCTTCGCTAATCGCAGAGCCGCTGTATAAGGCGTCATTGAGCACGGCCTCGATCGAGCGTTGTGATTTTTTCAGAAATTGATCGGAAAACGACGCGCCAACGAGCGCATCGGGCGCTTCTGCGAAAAACGTCGCCGCTGCCGGGTTGCACTCATCAATTTTATTGGACTGTGCGTTTACGACCAAAACAGCATCGGACACAGACTGGAACAGTAATCGATAACGACCTTCGGCCTCGCGCAGCCTGTCGTAATCGCGTTCCAGCCCTTGATGCGCCTCGATAAGTCTTTGTTGTAAAGCAGAAAGCGAGCGCAGATCCCGCCCCAGCGCGACAATGCGGTTCTTGGTCTTGGTTCTAACTGCCGTATACCGGATTGGAACATCAATTCCGTCAACGGATGGGTGATTGACTTGCCGCCACTGACCCTTTTTTGACGGCGCGGCGCGCAGTAGGTCTTCGATTTTGGACTGGCTCTCAACGGTAACGGTTTCCGTCCATTTTTTGCCGCGCCAGACGTCTGCGTAATTTTCCTGCATAAGGTCGCTGTTGCCTATGGCGACGTCTTTTATGACGCCATTCTCAACAATCAGCGCAACGTCAGACGAAGACATGACCACGTCGGCGGTAACGGCCGCGTCAAGGTCAGCAAGAAACTTCTTTGGACTCTTGAACGGTACAAGCCGCTCACCAGAAGAAGTCTGAGCATCCATTGTAAACACTTCTCTTAACTCGACGCGGCAATCGGTCTCAGCTCGACCCGGCAATTAGCAGCCGGATCGAGCGGCTGCAAGTAATTCTTCACCAATTGCCGGCGCAGATTTCGCATCTGATGCAACAGCATCAGCGCCAACTTGCTCAACAAGCTCGGGAGCTTCGGAAAAGAGCCGCCCCCCCACAATAATCTGTATGCTTTTGTTGCGCGACGCAGCACGCAACGCAGAAATTTCGCCAGCGATTCTTTCCACGGGCGTGCTGCACATGACAGACAAACCCAGAACGTCAAAGTCTCCGCTTTTCAATATTTCAGCCAATTCTTCTCTCGACGATCCAGGCTCGCTCCAGACGCGCCAGCCGGCAAGACGGAAAAACTCGGCCACCATAACAACGCCAAAGACGTGCTGGTCGCCGCATGCTGTTGCGAGCAAAATACGGGATTCATCGTCTGCCGGCCGTTTCCCATATGTCCCCTCATTGTAAAGGATGCTGTTTTTGCGAAGGATTTCATGCAGTCGACAGAGCCCGATCGTGACTTCCGTGAAGTCACAGACATCCTCTTCCCAAAGCTCGCCCAGGCGGCGGGCTGCAGTCGCGAGCAGTTCTAAGAACAGGGTTTCCCGAGGAATGCCGCGCTGCAGCAATCCATTGACGAAATCATGCGCCGCAGACGCACTGTCTTGCATAATGCACTGCAAAAACGCTTCATGTTCTTTTTTCGAAAGACCAATGCCGGAATCGGCCTGCACATACTCCGCAGTATCTGCAAACGCCTCGTTTTGTTTATGCGCCAGCATTAAGCGCGGAATGATTTCACCTTCAATCGTATTGAAAAGCGCGCTGGCGCCCATACTATTTTCGGTTTCAAAGGGATTTTCGGATTTATTCTGGCGAGGGACTGTTTCGCGGTTGTAAAACGATTTCAAACGTTCGCCCAAATTTAAGAACGCCATGATCGCTTTATCACGAGCCTGATTTTCGTTCGAGCGTTCCTGAGTTTCCTGGCTCAGTTGTCCCATTTTACCCTTTCACGATCACTGGCCGGCAATTGGAAATTGCGCGCCTGCATCGTTTATTTTTAGTGGACCAGTTCCGTTTCCGCCATTCTCCGGTTCATTTTTCCAGTTCTACTTCAGGCCAAAACACTGAACTATATGGACGAACTCATTGGCGCAAACTTACTTCGAGCGCAGTAAAGAACCCTTCAGAAACCAGGGCAAGCACATTTGCCCATGAAGGAATGCTGCAGTTGCAAAACAAATTCTGCGTTCAAAGCAACCTGAAGACACCTCAAGTCTAACCCATTTTTCGGGTGTTTTGGAACCTGTTTTTTCAATCGCATTTTTTGTCATTTGCGGTAGCGTGTCAATCTTTTTTGACGTAAAGTTAAATTGACAGTTCGGTGCGTTCGTAGCGCCCAACAAGATTGAATTCGATTACGTCGACGCAGTTCACCACGAATAATCGCCATGAAAGGGCTGACTTGAACTCTCCGCTCTACACACCAGAACAGCGCCGGCGCCGAGATGCGTCTCCATGGACCATGGTGCAGGCCGTACTGGCGCCGATTCAGTTTCTGATTTTCCTCGTCAGCCTGTGGCTAGTCATTGCCTATCTCGCTACTGGCAGCGGCTTTGCGGAGGCGACACTGTCCGTCGTAATAAAAACAGCCGTTCTTTATACTATCATGATCACGGGCGCTATCTGGGAAAAAGACGTCTACGGACAGTACTTGTTTGCACCAGCTTTTTTCTGGGAAGATTTGCTGTCAATGGGCGTTCTAGCGCTCCATACCGCTTATATCGCAGCAGTCTTCTTAAATATCGGAACGCCGCGCGACCAGATGATTCTCGCCCTCACCGCCTATATCGCCTACCTCATTAATGCAGGGCAATATATCTGGAAGCTGCGGCAAGCGCGCCTTCAAGCGCCTGCATCGACTGATACGCCTTCCTGCAGATCATCCGAATCTACGGGAGCGACGGCATGACTGTCACGCTCGACCTATCAAACCGGGCCGATTCGAAAAGCGGTCGTATCGATCAACCGATTTTACGTGAGCGCGGCCAACGCGAAGTTTTTTGCGGGTTGACAGGTATTGTCTGGCTTCACCGGAAAATGCAGGACGCCTTCTTCCTGATTGTCGGCTCGCGCACCTGTGCGCATCTGATGCAATCCGCCGCCGGCGTGATGATATTCGCCGAACCGCGATTCGCCACCGCCGTGATCGAAGAACGCGATCTGGCTGGACTGGCTGATGCTAACGATGAACTCGACAAAACCGTTAAAAAGCTTCTTGCTCGCCGACCGGATATCAAACTGTTGTTCCTTGTCGGTTCATGCCCGTCAGAAGTTATCAAACTGGATCTCAGCCGCGCCGCAGCGCGGCTGTCAAAGTCTTACTCGCCGGATGTGCGCATTCTCAACTATTCCGGCAGCGGCATCGAAACGACATTCACGCAAGGCGAAGACGCGTGTCTTGCATCCATGGTTCCGGAACTGCCTGCCGATAGCTCATCGGCCCCATCGCTGATGATCGTCGGGGCGCTCGCCGATGTGGTTGAAGACCAATTTCAGCGCCTTTTTGAGCAACTGGGTGTCGGCCCGGTCCGATTCTTTCCGGCGCGCGGTTCAGACAAAATGCCTGCGATCGGTCCAAATACGAAATTTCTTTTGGCTCAACCTTTTCTCGCCGAAACCGGGCGATTGCTGGAAGAACGCGGCGCGCAACATATCGCGGCGCCCTTCCCGCTCGGCGTTGAAGGAACGACCGCCTGGCTTAAAGCCGCGGCGGAGGTGTGGGATGTTAATCCGAACACATTTGACGCCGTTACGGAGATGCCCAGGGCGCGTGCGGAAAAATCGCTGGAGCGCTACCGAGAGGCGCTTTCAGGCAAAAGTATTTTCTTTTTCCCGGACTCACAACTTGAGATTCCGCTGGCGCGGTTTCTCGCGCGTGAGCTTGGCGTCAAGCCAACCGAAGTCGGCACGCCATATCTTCACAAACAGCATCTGAAAGAAGAGCTTGCGTTGTTGCCGCAAGACATAACTTTAAGCGAAGGTCAGGATGTCGATCTACAACTCGACCGCTGCCGCGCTGAACGTCCGGACATTACAGTTTGCGGACTGGGTCTCGCTAACCCGCTGGAGGCCGAAGGCCTCGCCACCAAATGGGCGATTGAACTCGTTTTCACCCCTATCCAGGGGTACGAACAGGCCGGCGACCTCGCTGAGCTTTTCGCCCGTCCGCTGCGCCGTCGCACGAGGCTCGCCGTCTGATGCAGTTGACTGTCTGGACATATGAAGGCCCGCCTCACGTAGGCGCCATGCGCGTCGCCACCGCGATGAAAAACCTGCATTACGTTCTGCATGCGCCACAGGGCGATACGTATGCTGACTTGCTCTTCACCATGATTGAACGGCGCAACGCGCGCCCGCCAGTCACCTATACGACTTTCGAGGCGCGCGATCTTGGCTCGGACACGGCGGAGATTTTTAAGCGCGCCGCCCGCGATTCCTACGAGCGCTTTTCGCCTGACGCCATGATCGTCGGCGCATCCTGCACCGCCGAACTCATCCAGGATGATCCAGGCGGCCTTGCAAAAGCGCTCGCCCTGCCCGTGCCGGTCATTCCGCTAGAACTCCCGTCTTATCAGCGCAAGGAGAACTGGGGCGCATCAGAGACTTTCTATCAACTGACGCGCACGCTGGTGAAGCGCGATGCGCCGAAACGATCGGGTGAAACAGGGCGGCCAACCTGCAACATTCTGGGACCAACGGCGCTTGGCTTCCGCCATCGCGACGATGTTAAGGAAATTTCGACGCTGCTTACCGCTATGGGCGTCGATATTAACGTCATCGCCCCCCTCAATGCGACGCCGACGGATATCACCCGGCTTGGCGCGGCTGATTTTAACGTCGTTCTTTATCCGGAAATTGCGGACACAGCGGCGCGTTGGCTGAAACGCGAACTGAAACAACCCTTTACAACAACCGTTCCGATTGGCGTCGGCGCCACACATGATTTCATCGCCGAAGTCTGCACGCTGACTGGTATTGATCAGACGAGTTTCCAAGTTGACGGCGGCAACTTTCCTTGGTGGTCGCGGTCGATTGACTCTAATTACCTAACCGGCAAACGCGTCTTTATCTTTGGTGACGCAACCCACGCCATCGCCGCCGCTCGCGTCGCTGCGGAAGAGTTCGCGTTCGATGTCGTTGGCCTCGGTTGCTATAATCGCGAATTTGCACGCGACCTTCGCGCCGCGGCGGAGAAATACGGCGTCGAGCCACTCATCACCGACGATTACCTTGAAGTCGAAGAAAAGATTGCCGAAGCACAGCCGGAATTGGTGCTCGGCACGCAAATGGAACGCCACATCGCGAAGCGTCTCAACCTGCCCTGCGCGGTGATTTCAGCTCCAGTACATGTTCAGGATTTCCCCGCCCGGTATGCGCCGCAAATGGGATTCGAAGGTGCCAACGTCCTCTTTGACACCTGGGTTCATCCGCTGGTGATGGGTCTGGAAGAACATCTTCTGGGCATGTTCCGTGATGATTTCGAGTTTAACGATGAAGCCGGCGCCTCTCACCTTAGCGGTCACGGCGCAGCGGCGCCTGAGACGGCGAAAGCCACAGCTGAGCCGGAAACCGGCGCGTCAAATATTATTCAATGGGCGCCGGAAGCGGAAAAGGAGCTGAAAAAAATTCCGTTCTTCGTGCGCGGCAAAGCGCGCCGCAATACTGAAGCCTTCGCAGCGGAACAGAAACTGGAACTAATCTCTGTCGACACTCTGTATGATGCAAAGGCGCATTATGGCCGGTAACGCAACAACGCGAAAGGCGACCCCTGTCAGAGTAACGTTGATTTCTCTGGATAGCCATTTGTCGAATGCAGTGGATCGCGCGCGCGCCCTTTTGCGAAAAAGCCTGCCGGGATTGGAGCTGACATTCCACGCCGCGTCTGATTGGGATCGCGACCCCGCCGCGCTCGAAGCGTGCAAGGCCAATATCGAAAAAGCTGACTTCGTCGTTGCTTCGATGCTGTTCATGGAAAACCACATTGAGGCGATCCTGCCAGCATTGCAGGCGCGGCGTGATCAATGCGATGCGATGATCGGATGTCTTTCCGCGAGCGAAGTCGTGAAAATGACGTCAATCGGCCGCTTTCAAATGGACAAACCTGAAACGGGTCCTCTGGCTCTTCTCAAACGTCTGCGCGGGTCAAAAGAAAAAGCGAAAGCCGGCGCTCATCAAATGAAAATGCTGCGGCGCCTGCCAAAGCTGCTAAAATTCATACCCGGAACGGCGCAGGATGTGCGCGCCTATTTCCTGACCCTTCAATATTGGCTAGCCGGATCTGAAGACAACATCGCCAATCTGGTGAAGTATCTTGTAGACCGTTACGCCGCCGGACCGCGTGAAGGGTTGCGCGGAACGCTTTCGCCCGCGCCGCCGCAGCAATATCCCGATGTCGGCGTCTATCACCCGCGACTGAAAGCCAAAATCGCGACAGCCACATCGAAATTGCCGCTGGCCAAAAGCAAAAAGCCCGCTGTTGGTCTTCTAATTATGAGGTCTTATG
>JBCBSY010000029.1:0-10265 GCA_039818925.1 Pseudomonadota bacterium
AATACAGACAAGCGCATAAATGCCGAAAACGGCGACGGGAATACTCCAGTCGCTGCGGCGTGAAACGGCGAAATCTGCGCTCAAAACGGCCATGTGGGTTCCGGGCTGTGTGGATCGCCGCCACCTTATCCCGGGCGGCGTTTCCTTTTTGTTAAGAATAACCCAGTTCCGGCAGCGCGTTAGCGGTTCTTGCGGCCCTCAATCAGCGCCTCGACCACGCCCGGATCGGCGAGGGTGGAGGTGTCGCCTAGAGATGAAAACTCGTTTTCGGCGATTTTCCTGAGAATCCGGCGCATGATTTTGCCGGAGCGGGTTTTCGGCAAGGCTGGTGTGAAGTGAATGTGGTCGGGCTTGGCGATCGGTCCGATCTCGCGCCGAACCACCTCAATAACTTCCTTCTCGGTTTCCGCCGACGGTTCTTCGCCTGCGAGCAGGGTGACATAAGCGTAGATGCCTTGCCCCTTGACGTCATGCGGGTAGCCCACAACTGCAGACTCCACGACCTTGTCGTGCTCGTCGATTGCCGCCTCAACCTCCGCCGTGCCCAGACGATGTCCGGAAACGTTAATGACATCGTCAACACGGCCGGTAATCCAGTAATAGCCATCCTCGTCGCGGCGCGCGCCATCGCCGGTAAAGTAAAGACCCGGATAGGTTTTGAAATAGGTATCGATAAAGCGCTGGTGATCGCCATAGACAGTGCGCATTTGGCCCGGCCAGGAATCAGCCAGCACCAGATTGCCCTGACAGGCGCCGTCGAGAAATTTTCCCTCCGCGTCGACAATCGCCGGTTTGACGCCTGGCAAGGGCAGCGTTGCGGAGCCGGGTTTCAAGTCGGTCGCGCCCGGCAATGGAGAGATCAGGACGCCGCCGGTTTCGGTCTGCCACCAGGTATCGACAATCGGTCGCTGACCGTCGCCGACAACGTTGTAATACCATAGCCAGGCTTCCGGGTTGATTGGCTCGCCCACGGTGCCTAGCAGGCGAAGCGATGAACGGTCGGCTTTTTTGACCCATTCCTCGCCCTCGCGCATCAGCGCGCGCAATGCAGTGGGCGCAGTGTAAAACACATTCACTTTGTGCTTCTCGACAACCTGCCAAAAGCGTGAAACATCGGGGTAGGTTGGGACGCCCTCGAACATCAGCGTTGTCGCGCCATTGGCCAGCGGGCCATAAACGATGTAGCTGTGGCCTGTGACCCAACCCACATCCGCCGTGCACCAATAAATTTCTCCCGACCGGTAATCGAAGACCAGTTCATGCGTGTAGGCGGCGTAGGTCAAATAACCGCCTGTTGTGTGATCACGCCCTTTGGTTTTCCTGTTGAACCTGACGTGTAGAGAATGAAAAGCGTATCCTCGGCGTTCATAGTTTCGGCCGGGCATTCCGGCGATACATCTGCGCGCGCCTCGCCAAACCACATCAGATCGCGTCCTGGCGTCATTGGAACATCTGCGCCGGTGCGCTCTATTGTCAGCACCAGACGTACGTTGCTTTTATCCTCGATCGCCTTGTTTACGTTTTCTTTGAGGGGGATGGTCTTGCCGCCGCGCACGCCTTCGTCAGCGGTGATCACTGCGACAGCCCCGCAATCGTCGATCCGGCTGGCGAGCGCATCGGGCGAGAAGCCGCCGAAGACGACGGAATGAACTGCGCCAATGCGTGCGCAAGCAAGCATGGCGTAAGCCGCCTCCGGGATCATCGGCATGTAGATGACAACCCGGTCGCCGCGTTTGACGCCCCGGGCCTTCAGGACATTCGCCATCCGGCAGGTTTCTTCATAGGCCTCGGCATAGGTGATTTTCTTGTCGACGCCCGGATCATCGCTTTCCCAGATAATCGCCACGTCATCCGCGCGCTCTGGCAAATGCCGGTCCAGGCAATTGACGCATGCGTTCAATTCACCGTCAAAGAACCAGCGGATATGCAAATCTTCCGCGTTAAACGAAACGTCTTTGATCTTGGTGAAGGGCTTTGACCAAGAAAGCCGGTTTGCAACCTCCGCCCAAAATGCTTCGGGGTTTTCGCCGGCGCGTTTTCGCATCGCAGCGGCCTGGTTGCTGTCAGTGAGGGTGTTCTTTGCGGCGCTCTCAGTGACTTTGAAAAGACGAGGCTCGGTCATGCGCGTTCTCCCGGCGATTTTTTTGGGAGAGTAGGCGATCATGCCCCAAGAGGCAAAATGCGACTGAGGCCGGGGAGTTGACTAGTACGCCAAGGCTAGTTGGTCGCCGCCACGCCGTCGGACACAACGAAACAAGACAGGCTTTTGTCTTTCAGCGTTTCGCAAGCTGCGGCGGCTTCGATTTCCGTCAGTCGGGTAATGCGCGCGCGATAGAGGGTCTTGGCGTTTTCCCGCGGCGTCGCAAGGACGATGCGCTCACGGTCGCCCATTCCAGCCTGAGCAATGGCGTTCTCAAGTTCTCTTTGCGCCATGTCTTTTGTGGAATACGCGCCAATCTGGATGCTCCACCGGAAATCCCCGAGGCTGTCGAGATCGCCTTCGCCGATCATGCCATCGTTCACGCTCAGGGACGCCAGACGTGTGCGCTCGAATTCATTAAAGTCTTCCGTATCGGCGAGCGCGATCAGCTTGCCGATGCCGTCTGTGCTGTCTGCTGGCAGGTCGCCAGCCTCAATCGCGGCCGCCGCGGTCATGATCTCCGCGCGCATCGCCTCGTTGCTGGCGATGGTGGGGGCGTCTTGTCGTGCTGCAAGCATGGCGGCCAGCGTTGGCTTGATGCGTGGTTCTGGCTTCTTGCGATGCAGGGCGGCGATCAGCGTCGGTTTGGACTTGATCCGGCCAAATGCGGTGTTGAGAATCTTGCGCATATGGGCGTCGCGTGTGGCGCCGGAGCGTCCGCCCAGCACGATGCCGATCAGGCGATTGCCGTCGCGGTTGGCCGACGTTGCGAGATTGAACCCGGAGCGCCGCGTGTAGCCGGTCTTCAAACCATCGGCGCCGTTAAAGGTTCTGACAAGGGCATTGTGTGTTCGGTAGGTGCGATTGTTCCAAGTAAAGCGCTGCACCGAAAAATAATGAAAATATTGCGGGAAGTCCTGCATGACCCGCCGGCCAAGCGTCGCCATGTCCCGGGCTGTCGTCACCTGCTTTGAATTGGGCAGCCCCGAGGCGTTGCGAAACGTTGTACGGCGCATCCCCAGGCTGCGCGCTTTGGTGGTCATCGCCTGAGCAAAACGCCATTCCGAGCCAGATATCTCTTCTGCAACAGCGGCGGCGACGTCATTGGCCGACTTCACCACCAGCGCCTTGATGGCTGTTTCCACATCGATTGTCGTGCCCTTTCTCAAGCCAAGCTTTGACGGCGGCTGTCCGGCGGCGTGGGCGGAGACCGAGATCTTGGAATCCAGGGTCATCCGGCCTGCCTCCAGTTCTTCGAACAGGAGATAAAGGGTCATCATTTTGGTTAATGAGGCCGGATAGCGGCGGCCATTTGAGTAGCGATCAAACAGCACATCGCCCGAATCAGCATGGACGACAAAAGCGGCGTATTTTGAGTTGGCGTGCGCTTGAGGCGCAAATCCGAACGCTGCCGCCAGCAGCAGGACGCAAATTGATACACTACGAAACGCCATCACCATTCCATGAGCCTCGCTCATTCCAAAGCCGTTTTCAATATTCGGAAGACGCCGCCCCCCGGAAATCGCCGTTTTTTGATCGCCCAGCCGTTCAAAGGCATTCGCCCCGAAATCAGGGGACCGAATTTTAGTGATTGAGCAAACGTCGTGCCGCATGTCCCGCAGCGGAACGGATCATCCCCCAACGCGGTAAACGGACCGTTAACGAAAGCTTTACGATTGTCGCCGAATTAATTTTGTGCAATGCAGCAAAAACCGTTGACGAGCGTGCCGAGGCGCGCTATGTTGCATCGCACAAAAGGCGCTCAACCGTACTCAGAGCGTAATTGATTCAAATGATTAGCGACTTTTGTCGCCAGGGAGATAAAGATGGCTACTGCCAAGAAAACTACTGCTGCAGATGCGTTCGACATCAACGCATTCGATCCGGAAACCTTCAAGGAAGGCTATGAGAAATTCGCTGAAGGCGTTTCGACCATGGCTGATTTCCAGCGTGACTCCATGAATGCAATGATGGCTTCCGCCGGTGCATTCGCAAAAGGTGTGGAAAAACTGACTTCCGAGCAGGCGTCATTTTCCAAAGCTGCGTTCGAAGACACTGTTGCGACCGCAAAAGCGGCTGCCGGTTCAAAAACGCTACAAGATGCGATCGAGCTCAACAGCGAGTTCGTGCGCACCAGCGTTGAGAAAAACCTCGGCCAAATCAACAAAGTGGCAGACATCTGGGCTGCTACGGCCAAAGACACCGTCGAGCCGCTGACCGAGCGTTACAGCGATCTCGTTGAGAAAATTCAGTCTTACCGTCCGTAAGCCTGACTATAAGTTTCCTGCGTAACAGTTGAGTAGGGGCCCGGTGCGTATCGCCGGGCCTTTTTCTTTTCGGCTCACGATGGCGTTAAGTTTACCAGCCGATGGGATGTTTGCGTCTTTTCAACCCGAACCGATTACTTATCTAATGGGAACTTGCGGCTTTTCGCGGTTGCAAACAGCGTCGGTAGGGTAAAGACTTGAATTCTATGGCTGAAGAGAACGAAAACGATCAGGGCGAAGATCAGGACCGTGGCGGACAGGAGCCCGGACAGGGTGTTGGCGTCGTCACCAAGACAGCGCCCAAAACAAAGCGCCCGTCACTGTACAAAGTCCTCTTATTAAACGACGATTATACGCCGCAGGAGTTTGTTGTCTGGCTGCTTCAGGCCGTCTTTAAAAAAGATGCGGAAGAGGCTGTGCGGATCATGATGCATGTCCACCAGTCTGGCGTCGGCGTCTGTGGTGTTTACACTTACGAAATTGCGGAAACGAAAGTGGCGCAAGTGATGGAACTGTCACGCCGCAATCAGCACCCGCTGCAATGTACGATGGAACGGGAGTAAACCAGTGGCGTCATTCAGTAGAAGCCTTGACGAATGTCTGCACAACGCGATTGCGCTGGCGACTGAGCGTGATCATGAGTTGGCGACGCTGGAACACCTCCTTCTGGCGCTAACAGACGATCGCGATGCTTCGGCGGTCATGCGCGCCTGCAATGTCGACGTCGATCTTTTACGCCGGCAGCTTTACGAATTCATCGAAAACGAACTCGCCAATCTCAAACTCGAAAATGGCGAACAGGCAAAACCCACAGCAAGCTTCCAGCGTGTCATCCAACGCGCGGTCATTCATGTGCAGTCATCGGGCCGCGAAGAAGTGACAGGCGCGAATGTGCTGGTCGCGCTCTTTGCCGAACGCGAATCACATGCTGCGCATTTTCTGCAGGCGCAGGACATGAGCCGTTTCGATGCGGTGAATTACATTTCACATGGCATCGCAAAACGTCACAGCGAAAATCAGACGCGCCCGCCGCGTGGCGCTGGAGAAGAAGGCGAGCCCGGGCAGAGTCAAAAAGAAAGCGCGCTGGAGGCGTATTGCGTCGATCTCAACACAAAAGCCCGGTCCGGCAAGATCGATCCGCTAATCGGCCGGGACGCCGAAGTGGAGCGGTCAATTCAGGTGCTGTGCCGCCGGCGCAAGAACAATCCGCTGCTGGTGGGTGATCCGGGCGTGGGCAAAACCGCGATCGCCGAGGGACTGGCGCGAAAGATTGTCGATGAGGAAGTGCCGGAAGTCCTGGCGAATTCCACCATTTATGCGCTCGACATGGGCGCTTTGCTCGCTGGCACGCGTTATCGCGGCGACTTTGAGGAGCGCATCAAAGCTGTCCTGAAAGAGCTTGAGGAACATGAAGACGCGGTCCTCTTTATTGATGAAATTCACACCGTCATTGGCGCCGGCGCAACGTCCGGCGGCGCGATGGACGCCTCAAACCTTTTAAAGCCCGCCCTGCAATCGGGCGCGCTGCGATGCATGGGGTCGACCACCTATAAGGAATATCGCCAGCACTTCGAAAAGGACCGCGCTCTGGCGCGGCGTTTCCAGAAGATCGACGTGGTGGAACCCTCCAAGGAAGATACGGTGCAAATCCTGATGGGGCTGAAGCCTTATTTCGAAGAACATCACAACCTGAAATACACCGACGAGGCGATCCGCGCTGCAGCGGAGCTGTCATCGAAATACATGACCGACCGCAAGCTGCCGGATAAAGCCATTGACGTTATTGATGAAGCGGGCGCCCGGCAAATGCTCTTTGCTGAAGATAAACGCAAGAAGACTATCGACGAACCGGAGATTGAAGAAGTCGTCGCCAAGATGGCGCGCATTCCACCGAAAAGCGTCTCCAAATCCGATACGGAACGCTTGCAAAAACTTGGCGAAGATTTGCGCCGTGTTGTCTTCGGACAGGACGAGGCGATCGATCAACTCGCCGCAGCGATCAAGCTGTCGCGCGCAGGACTGCGCGAACCGGACAAGCCAATCGGGTCTTACCTTTTTGCTGGTCCGACTGGCGTCGGCAAAACCGAAGTCGCCAAGCAGCTTGGTTTGGTGATGGGTGTCGAACTGATCCGGTTTGACATGTCCGAATATATGGAGCGCCACACCGTGTCGCGTCTGATCGGCGCACCGCCGGGCTATGTCGGATTTGATCAGGGCGGGCTTTTGACGGACGCTATCGACCAGCACCCGCATTGTGTCCTTCTGCTTGACGAAATCGAAAAAGCACATCCGGAGATTTTTAACATTCTCCTGCAGGTGATGGATAACGGGTCGCTGACTGACGCCAATGGCCGTAAAGTCGATTTCCGCAATGTCATCATCATCATGACGACGAATGCTGGGGCGGCGGACGCTGCAAAATTCGCCATTGGTTTTGCCGGCGGGAAAAAGTCCGATGAGACAGAAGCGGCGATCACGCGGATGTTTACACCGGAGTTTCGCAACCGGCTTGATGCGATCATCCAATTTGCCGGTCTGTCGCCAGTCATCATCGATCGCATTGTTGAGAAATTCGTGTTGCAGCTGGAAGTTCAGCTCGCAGACCGCGGGGTCACATTTGAGCTTTCTGAGGATGCGACCCGATGGCTGGCTGAAAAAGGCTTTGATGATGAAATGGGCGCCCGGCCTTTGGCGCGCATCATTCAGGAGCATGTAAAAAAACCGATTGCTGATGAAATTCTTTTTGGAGCGTTGAAAAACGGCGGCGTCGTGCGGGTTCTGACGGACAAGGAAGATAAATCGAAGCTTGCCTTTGAATATATTCCGGATCCCGCGAATGAAGATAAACCGAAAGATAGCGGCGACGGCGCTAATGTACCGGCGCTAATGGAATAGTGACTTCGCACCATAAATCCGACTGAGTCGCAGCGCTAAGGATCCCACTATTTTTTGGCTATGACAGTCAAAACAAAAACGCCGGGCGACAGGCCCGGCGTTTTTTTGATAAGCGTGTGTGCTAGTTCTTCTTTTTCTTCTTTTTCTTTTTGTTTTTCTTCTTCTTCTTTTTCTTTGGTTTCTGACTGTTGTTGTTCGCATTTGCGTTCGGGTCTTTCGGATCAGGCTGTGTCGCCGGCTGATTTCCGTTTTGCCCATTCCCCTGTCCGTTTCCTTGGGCATTGGTCTGGCCGTTGTTCTGACCGGTTCCACTGCCGCTTGCATTCGCTGGAAAGGAAAAGCCGCCGCCGGCGCCGGATCCGCCGCTGCCGGATGAGCCTCCGCCGCCGCTGGCGCCGGAGCTTCCGCCAGCGCCTGAACCTGAGCCGCCGCTGTTATTGCCGCCGCTTGGCGCGGGCGAGCCCTGATCGCCGGGCGAACCGCCATTGCCGGGGGATTGACCGCCGGCGCCGCTCCCGGAAGAGCCGGACCCGCCGCTGCCGCTTGCGCCGGAACCGCCTGCATAGGCTGGTCCGCCAGAACCGCCGCCGGAACCACCCCCGCCCGAACTGGCGCCCAGATTTGAGCCGCCGCCAGGCGAACCCCCGGTTCCTGATCCTGCCTGCAGGGAGTTCTCAACATCGTCGAAGCGTTGACGTGTCGTATCACCCGTTACTTGAATGGCGGCATAAGCCGATATTGCAACGAGGCTGGCGATGAGACCATACTCAACTGCTGTGCCGCCACAAGAGTCTGCGCCGAGACGATATAAATGCCGCTTGATGTTCATGAGCAATGTCATTCATCCTGAAGATGCTAAATTTTCTCTCTGAAAAGTCTGTCAAATTTTCTCAGACGCAAATGAATGAAAAGATAAGCAAAAAGAACAGTCCGACGATCAGATATTTGTATTGTTAATAACGCTTTACGAAATTGGCCTCGGCGCGGAAAACACTGTCGCGAGGGTCATGCGGTTGCCGCAGGCCAGAACTTCGCCGCCGAATTCACCGGGCAAATGCGTGATGGGTTCGAGACAGAAAAACGACTCCTTGCGCGGCGCATAGAGATGCAAAATTGGTGTTGTGCTGTGCATGCGAATGGACAAGTTGGCCTCACAGATTTCAACATCTCCGCTCCAGCCAGTTGCGCTGTGGTCCATGGTTTCTTCGGGAAGCGCGCCATCCGGCCTCAGCGAGGTTTTCACACGGGAGAGCGGCGCACGCCAATTTAGCTTCTCGTCGATCTTGATTCTCGTCGCCGCCGAACGGATGAAAAACGGATGCAGGCCAAGGCCGGCCGGCATCGGTGTATCCCCCTGGTTCACGAGCGTGAGAATGATCCTGAAATCGTTGGGGGAGGCGACAAAATCTTGCAGCGCCATGAACGCAAACGGGAAACCGCGTGGCTTTGGGCCGTATTCGAATTGAAGACGCAGACCTTCCGATTGTTGATCGGTGACGCGCCAGGGATTGACCCATCCTTCACCATGAAGGGGGTGATCAGGGTCGCAAAGGGTGTGGGTCGGAGCGAGATCGTATCGATGGCCCGCGAAATTCAACCCGTCATAGAGCCGCCCGAACCATGGGACGCAAGGATAGCAGGCCGCTTGGCGGGGGTCGGCGGCGACAGCCGCTTCGCTGGCGGCGGGACGCAAAACATGTTTGCCCCCATGACGCAAAGCGAGGAGGACGCCGCCGAATTCTGGCGCGAGCGAAACCTCCCAATGATGGGCCGACAGATTGATCAAGGCGGCGTTCCCGTTCCGCCTTGTCGTTATCTTGATTCCAGCGGCGCCGTCATGATGCGCAATGGGGCGAGCTCAACGCCTTCGCGAACCGCCCAGGTCTCATCATACAAAGGCCAGTTCGACGTGGCGATGTAGTGAAAAGCGTTTCCGAGGACAGCGCCATGAGTCGGCTCTGTCCAACCATCAAGATTGCTATGGAGCGTTGTGAGACTCGTAACAGCTGTCGCCTGTTCATTAAGGTCGATCCGCACGATACGCCGCGGCGTGGATCCGTTCTGGACCCCAATCAAATCGCCTTGAAAAAAATAGAGCCCGTCAATGCCGCCGAGATGGGCGTCGGCGTCATTCTCCAGCGCCGTCACTGAACCTGTTTGGATGTTGACGACGAACAGTCCCCCTAGATAGTCAGCGACAAAAAGCCGGCGGCTTTTTTCGTCGAGCGCAATGCCCTGCAGATTCACGAATCTTGGATCTTCAGCATAGATCTCAAGATTCTGGCCATCCGCCGCCATGCTGAAAATGCGCGGGGTCGTGGAATCACTGACGTAGAGTGTTCCGTCTTTGGCGACTTCCAGATCGCCAAACAGCGCGTCGGGCTGCGTGGCGCGAATCTCTCGCATTGGTGCGCCTGTCTTTTTGTTGAACGCCATGACGGACGCGAAGGGTTCATCCGGGTCAGCACGCTCATAGGCGAGCTGATTGTTCACCGCCGCCCAGATTGTGTCGCCGCGAATTTCAATATCGAATATGCCGGCCTGTGCAGCTGCGATTGGCGTCAGCGCGCCGCCCTCGTGCGACGCTGAAAGTATCTCTCCGGTGCGTACAGAGCCGATGTAAAGGTTTTTCTTTCGGTCATAGGCAATTGCTTCTGGCAAGAGATCGGCGCGGGGAAACTCAACTGTGTTGGAAGGCGCTCCAGCGGGTTCTGCGTTTTGCGCCATCTGTTCAGCGATCGCGGCGAACGCCTGCAGAGCAGTAAGCTGCTCAAATGCCGGATGACCGGTCAAATTGAGAGTAAGCCCTCGGCTTGCAGCTTTTGAGGCCAGCGCCAGCGCGTCCTCTTCTCTTCCAGCCAACATGCGCGCGAGAATGCGATTGCGATAGACATAAAGCGAATAGGGCCTAGCTGATTGAGCAGCATCGAGCGATATGTTGAGCGTCGCCCAGTCCTCGCTTT
>JBCBSY010000030.1:0-10202 GCA_039818925.1 Pseudomonadota bacterium
GGAAACGAGATGGCGACCGCCGCCGCATAGACCGCCACAAACAGGCCCATCGCCCGCAACGGATCCGCTTCGACCCATGCACGCAGCGCATCGCGGTTCTCACGCAGCGTATCGAGCGTGAAATAGCGGTGCAGGCCAAGGGAGAAGAAGGCGATCAGCGCGATAGCGATGATCACCAAGGGCGCAACGCGCCTTACAAGGCTTGGGGGCGGGGCGGGGGCTTCGGTCATGGACACCTTTACACAAGGCCTCTCGGATAGCGCCGGGCCCGTATCGCGAATCGCTGCGATGATAGCCTGGCGAGTTGAAAACAGCGCTGTCTTCTTAGGCGGCCCAAAGAAATTTTGGGGTCACGATCCGCCTTTGCTCGGTCACAAAGGCGAGAATGGGCGTCGGGGGGCAAAATCCCGAAAAATTCGCTCGGAAATGGCGCGATTCGAACCGGGCGAGTGTTGACGGCGGGCCTGCGCCAGTCTATCTCCCCGCCTCTTGCAAAAATGCATCTATCACGGCGCGCGCCGTAAAACGTACGTTTTGAGGACCGAACGATGAAACGCACTTATCAACCGAGCCGGCTGAAGCGCAAGCGTCGCCATGGCTTCCGCGCGCGCAAGGCGACCAAAGGCGGGCAAAAAGTGCTGGCGGCGCGGCGCGCCAAGGGCCGCAAGCGCCTATCCGCTTAACGCTGACCGAAATTAGCGATAAAAATCAGATAGATAGACAAGGCTGCGGTGATGGCGCGGCGGCTTTACGCTTGGGCGTGATCAAAAAGCGCCGGGATTTTCTGGCCATGCGAAATGCAGCAAAGGCGCATGCGCCGTCGTTTTTGATGCTGGCGCGGGCGAACCCCGAAAACGGAAAAGCGGCGCGTTTAGGCCTTACCACGACAAAAAAGCTTGGCGGGGCGGTGGTCCGCAACCGCATCCGCCGGCGGCTTCGGGCGGCGGCGCGGGAGATTTTCCCCAATAATGCTGTTCCTGGAACCGATTACGTTCTTGTTGCGCGCAAGGCGGCGTATGATCGCAATTACAACGCCCTGCTTGACGATATGAAGCGCGCCCTTTTAAGGCTCAGCGGCAACACTACATAGCAACGATCTGGCGCGACAGGTTCCGGCCATGGCGCGCCTCAGCAAATCTCGGGAATTTTCATGGACCGCAATCTGATCTTGGCGATCGCTCTTTCGTTGGGCGTGTTTTTGATCTGGGACCTGATGGTCGTCGCCCCGCAGCGTGAAGCCCAGCGCGATGCGCAAGCGGCGGCGGAGGCGGCCCGGGCGGCGCAGACGACGGACGGCGCCGTCGATCCCGACAGCCAGATTGGCGGCGGCCTGATCGGCAATCAGGTTGAAGCGCTGCTCACGGTCGATGAAGCGCTGGCGACGAGCAATGCGCGCGTGCCGATTCGAACCGAGACGTTAGAGGGCTCAATCAACCTTGAAGGCGGGCGCTTCGATGATTTGAGGCTTCTGCAATATCGTCAAACGCTCGACCGAAACAGCCCGGTGATCCGTCTGTTAAGTCCGGAAGAAACCGAGCATGGACATTTTGTACAACAGGGCTGGGCGCGGGGCGCCAATGCTTCTCTGAAAGCCTTGTGGACAGCGTCCGAGGGTGCGGTTTTGACGCCGTCGACGCCGGTGACGTTGACGCGCGAAACCGACGGGCTGATTTTCACGAAGACGATTTCTGTCGATGACAAATATATGTTCACCGTTGCGCAGACAGTGGAGAACAGTACGGGCGAGGATGTGACGCTGCGACCATACGCAACCGTCACACAGCGCAACCTGCCGGAAGACTACACCAATTTCATGATCCTGCATGAAGGCCCGCTCGGCGTTATCGGCCAGACGCTCCATGAACGCAAATACAACACGCTTCGGAAGAATAAAAACAAACGGGTCCGGGAAGAGGGCGTTGGCGGATGGGTCGGCATTACAAATAAAAACTGGCTCGCCGCTACGATCCCGCCTGCGAACCAGGAAATCGAGGCGTTGCTCGCCAATCGCGGTGATCGCGAGTCGCCGATTTTTGAAGCGTTTTACACCATGCCTGCGCTCGCCATTGCGCCGGGGGAAACGATCAGTTTTCAATCCTATGTCTTTGGCGGCCCGAAAGACGTAGATCTTCTGCAGTCTTATGAGGCCACGCCGGAAAATGGCGGCCTTGGCGTTTATGATTTCGATAAGGCGGTAGACTGGGGGATACTGTTTCTTCTGACGCGGCCGATATTTTACACATTGGATTTCTTCGGCGAGCTGACCGGCAATTACGGCGTCGCCATTCTAATTCTAACTTTGATCATCAAGCTGATTTTGTTCCCGCTGGCGAACAAAGGCTATGAGTCCATGTCAAAGATGAAAAAGCTGCAGCCTGAAATCAAAAAGCTTCAGGAGCGCTACACCGATGACAAGATGAAGCTGCAGCAAGAGATGATGGCGCTCTACAAGAAGGAAAAGATGAATCCGCTCGCCGGGTGCATGCCGATCCTGTTGCAGATGCCGATCTTTTACGCGCTTTACAAAACCCTCTTTGTCACGATCGAATTGCGCCACCAGCCGTTTTTGTACATTGAGGATTTGTCGGCGCCCGATCCGACAAACATCTTCAACCTCTTCGGCTTTTTGCCTTATGATCCGACAGCCCTGCCGCTGATCGGCGCCGTTCTGGGGATCGGCATTCTGCCGCTGTTAATGGGGGTTGGCATGTGGTTCCAGATGAAGTTGAACCCGCCGCCGGCGGACCCGGTGCAGGCGCAGATTTTCGCATTCATGCCGATTATCTTTGTCTTTATCTTCGCACCATTCGCGGCGGGGCTTGTGCTGTACTGGTTCTGGAACACGTTCCTCTCGATCCTGCAGCAATGGGTGATCATGAAACGCAACGGCGTCTCTGTTGAATGGGGCGAGCGGTTCAAACTGCCATCCTGGCTGAAAAAGAGCGCCGCCGGCGACACCAAGTGACACAAGAAGACGCGTTCTCGCCGGAAGAAATTGAGCGGGGCCGGCTTTTATTCGCCAAACCGGCGACGTTCATGCTCGGTGTTGTCAGCCTTGAACACCTGCCCGATGAAGGTCCGGCGGAAGTCGCCTTCGCCGGGCGTTCCAATGTCGGTAAATCGACATTGTTAAATGCGCTGACTGGACAAAACGGCCTTGCGCGGGCGTCGAACACGCCGGGCCGCACCCGCGAGCTTAATTTTTTCGACATCGAAGGTCAGCTTCGGCTCGTTGATTTGCCTGGATATGGCTACGCCAAGGCGCCCCGCACAGACGTCAAGCGGTGGACCGCGCTGACGCGCGACTTCCTGCGCGGCCGGTCCGTGTTGCGCCGGGTGTGTCTGCTGGTGGATTCCCGCCACGGGCTAAAGCCCACGGACCTTGAGATAATGGATATTCTCGACGAGTCCGCTGTGAACTATCAGATCGTCCTCACAAAGACCGACAAGATCAAACCAACGGCGCTCGGCGCCCTTATTGAGGTTACCGCAAAGAAGATCATCCGACGCCCGGCGGCGCATCCTGTGGTGCGCGCCACATCGTCGGAGAAGGGTGACGGCATTGATCTCTTGCGGGCCGAGCTTGCATCTTTGGCGGTGTAAAGGAATTGTTAATGCTGATGGCGATCCTTTAGCGTTATGGCGAGAAAAGGTGACAGATCCGGCGATACCTTTGCGCATTGGAGCGCCGCTTTTTCCCAATATCTGAAATCCGAAAAACGCGCGAGCGCATACACGCTTCGGAATTATATGGCGACGCTGACCCGGTTCGATGCATTCTTGACGGATCATCTTGGCGCGCCCGCGACCCTCAATGATCTCGCCGCACTTGAGACGAAAGATTTTCGCGGCTTTCTGGCGCTGCGACGAAATGAGGGGCTGGCGGCGCCATCGATCAAGCTGGAGCTTTCAGCGCTGAAAACCTTCTACGCGTTTTTGCGTCGACGCGCCGATATAGACAATGATGCGATTGCCGTGATGCGCGGGCCCCGAACCCGGGAGCGTTTACCGCGGCCGGTGAGTGAGCGTGATGCGGATGCGCTGATCGAAGCGGCGCAAACGCTCAAAACCACGACGCAGAAACAAAACTGGGAACAGGCGCGGGACGCCGCGCTTATGACGCTGCTCTATGGCGCGGGCCTGCGCATTTCAGAAGCGTTGTCGTTGCGCTGGGTTGATGCGCCGCTCGCCGAAACGCTGCGGATAAAAGGCAAGGGCGCCAAAACGCGCATTGTGCCGGTGGTCCCGGCGGCAAGGGATGCGGTGGACGCCTATGTCGCGCTTTGTCCATTTGGCGGCGATGCAGACAGCCCGTTGTTTTTTTCCACGCGCGGCAAGCCGCTTTCGGCAACGCTTGCGCAACGGACCATGGCGAAGCTGCGCGCGGCGCTCGGCTTGCCCGACTCGGCAACGCCCCACGCCCTGCGCCATGCCTTCGCCACGCATCTGTTGTCAGCAGGAGGCGATCTTCGCGCCGTTCAGGAACTGCTCGGCCATTCGTCCCTGGCAGCGACGCAGCGCTATACGAAAATCGACCGGGACAGTCTTGTCCGCGTCTTCGACAAGGCGCATCCGCGCGCCTAGACCCCGTACTTTTTCTGATACGCTTTGACGTCGCGGCGCAGCTCCGGCAGCAGGAGATAAAGCGCCAGAATGTTCGGGATGGCCATGGCGAACAGCATTGAATCGATGAAGTCGATAATCGATGACAGCGAAATCGCCGCGCCGGTGGAAAGCATCAGGCACAAGACGACCTTGAACGTCACATCGACAGTTCGCGTGGGCCCAAACAAATAGGCCGCCGCCTGCGAGCCATAAAACGCCCAACTGACGAGGGTCGTGAATGCGAACAGGATCGAGGCCACCATCAAGATGTATGGGAACCACCCAAAGGCGCTTTCAAAAGCGGCGGAGGTGATCTCAATGCCGCGCACATCCGGGTCGAACAGATATGGCGCATAGGCGCCGGTGATAACGACCACCAGTGCGGTGATGGTGCAGACAACGATCGTGTCGATAAAAGGCTCCAGAAGCGCCACATAGCCTTCGCTCAATGGCTCGTTCGTTTTGACCTGGGCGTGCGCGATGGCGGCGGAGCCGACGCCGGCTTCGCTGGAATAAGTGGCGCGGCGCATGCCGTTAATCAGCGCGCCCACAAGCCCGCCGCCAGCGGCGTCAAGGCCGAAGGCGCTGGAAAGAATTGTCTGAACAGCTGCGGGCAGGGCCGGAATGTTCATGAAGATAATGATCAGCCCTGCGCCGAGATAGATCGCACCCATGAATGGAACGATAATCCGCGCGACGCGTCCGATGCGTCGGATGCCGCCGATGATAACAATGGCGACAAGCGTGGAAATGATGATCCCGAAGGTAATTGGCGCGGCGACGCCGGTGACATTGGCGAATTGCGCATGCGCCTGATTGACTTGAAAAACACTGATCGATGCGCCCATCGCCATGATGGCGAAAAAAATCGCCGCGGCCTTGCCAAGGGTTTTCATGCCCATCCGGCCGAGCACGGCTTCAATGTAAAACATCGGCCCGCCGATGATCCGCCCATCGGGCAATACCTTTCGATACTTCACCGCGAGGGCGCATTCAGCAAACTTTGCCGACATTCCGAAAAAGCCGATGACAATCATCCAGAAGACAGCGCCGGGTCCGCCAAGCGCGATGGCGACCGGAACGGATGCAATGTTGCCGAGGCCAACCGTACCGGACAGTGCGGACGACAATGCTTCGAAGTGACTGATCTCTCCCTTGGCGCCGTCGGCGTGCCGCGGGCGTAAAAGCAACGACCAGCCATGGCGGAAGCCGCGCAAATTGATGAAGCCCAGCGCGGCGGTGATGATGATCGCCGCGATCCCGAGCCAGGCCACAACCACGGGCATGGAAACGCCTGCGATATCGACGGAATAGAAGATGATGGAGGAGACGAAATCCGCGACCGGTTTTAGGGCTTCATCGATTTGTTCGGCGAGCCCCGCCTGAGCGGCGTCTTGTGCGTCGGCCATGGAAATCCTTTCGGGGGCCGGCGCCCCGCGTCACGCGTTCAGCTCGGCACTTTAGCAAGGATCGCGTCTATGTCACTGAGGGAAAAGCGGATTAAGCATCCTTGCTCGATCAAAGACCCGTCAGGGCGTGGGAGAGATCCCGGCGCAAATCTTCGATGTCTTCAACACCGACCGAGAGCCGCACCAGCGAATCATCGACGCCGAGTTCCGCGCGCCGCTCCGGCGGGATCGAGGCATGGGTCATGATCCCCGGATGCTCAATCAAGCTTTCCACCCCGCCGAGGGACTCGGCAAGCGTGAACAGCTCCACTCGCTCCAGCATCGTTTTGGCGGCGTCAATCCCGCCCCTTACGAAGATCGTCACCATGCCGCCAAAGGCGTCCATCTGGCGTGTGGCGACAGCATGACCGGGGTGAGATTTGAGGCCCGGATAATTGACGCCGGCGATCGCGGGATGCGCCTCAAGCCATTCGGCAAGCGCCATCGCGTTGGATGAAGACCGCTCAAGCCGTAACGCCAGTGTCTTCAATCCGCGTAAGGCAAGAAAGGAATCGAACGGTCCCTGAATGCCGCCAACAGAGTTTTGTAAAAATGCAAGGCGCTCCCCAAGTTCTTTGTCTTTGACAACCAGGACGCCGCCGATGACATCGGAATGACCGCCAAGATATTTCGTGGCGGAGTGCATCACGATGTCGGCGCCGTGATCGAGCGGGCGCTGACAATAAGGCGAAGCAAATGTGTTGTCGCAGCCGACAGTGATTCCGTGCTTGCGGGCGATTGCGGCGATCGCTTCGATATCGACGATCTTCAGAAGCGGGTTGGTCGGCGTTTCCAACCAGACAAGTTTTGTGTCCGGCGTAATCGCTGCTTCGAAATTTTCCGGTTTGGTCAGATCAACATAAGAAAAGGACAGGTTCGCTGAGTCTTTGCGCACCCGTTCGAACAGCCGGAACGTCCCGCCGTAAACATCGTCCATTGCAATCACATTGGCGCCGGCGGGAAACAGCTCCAGCATCGTGCCGATCGCCGCCATGCCGGAAGCGAAGGCGAACCCGCGGGACCCATTTTCGAGATCGGCGATACAGCGCTCGTAGGCATAGCGCGTTGGGTTGGCGCCGCGCGCATAGACGAAGCCCTTGTGAACGCCGGGGCTCTCCTGTGCATAGGTCGAGGTTTGGTAAATCGGCTGCATGACGGCGCCCGTGGTCGGGTCATGCTCCTGTCCGGCGTGGATCACGCGCGTGGCGAAGGCGGGGCGGTTTTTTCCGTTGTTTTTCATGGGCTCGGCTCCAATGCTTAAGGCAGGGCTTAGCCTGCCGGGGCGGCAATTTCCAGCCGTCAGGCGATCACAGAAAGCCAAAGCCGTAACAGGTGGCGCTTCTTCGCCGGGTCTTCAAAATCCTCATAGTCGGTGCGGGCGTGAATGGCCGTATGGTTCGACAAAAGCTGGATGTCGCCCGGCTCCAGATCCATGTCGAAATGAACGCCGGGCTCGCCCGCAATCTCATCGTAAAGATCGAGCAGGGCGGTATCTTCCTCCGACAGCGTCACCCCGTCATGACGCTGCACGGTCCGAAAATATTCCGCGTGATAAAAGGTGCGCAAGACCGTTCCATCGAACCGGCAGGGCGGGATCGGAATGAATTTCAGCCCGTCATCGTTTCGCTCTTCACGGACATCCAGCATGAACGGATCGAACAGACGCGGCGCGAGATCAGGACGTCGGCGGATGATTTCATTATAGACCGTAACCGATGATGCGATGCGGCTTTGGCCGCCGGCCTTCGCCTTGTTGAGACACAGGAGGCCGACAATATCGGCGGCGTCGCAATGAAACGGAATATTCTGTGTCGTCATATACTGGCGCACAAAAGGGTTGCTCTTGTCGGCGCCGGTGTCGCGCACATGACCAAGCAAATCGCCAGTCTGGTTTTGCGCGCCCGGCTGTCCAAGGTGAAGGCCAAGACACCAGAAGAAGAGACTGGCGTCCGCTTCGCCCCAATCCTGTACGGGAATGCCGGAGACAACCTGAAAGCCGCGCCCGTTTTGAATGTCGTCCCGCCAGCGTGCAATATCGCCCGCTAATGACGGCAGTGGAAAGTCATCCCGAACAAGTGCGTTTGTCGGTTTGCCGATGTTTTTTGCATGCGCTATTGCGGCGTTGATTTCGTTGATGTGATCAGCGCTGATGACATGGCGCCAATTGTTTTGCGCCGCTATTTCCGCCCCGCGCCATGCGGCGGGAGAGGCGACGAGCCTTTCGGGCATGCACTCATGAGGCCGCGAAAAATAATGAAATGTCTGCTGTTGAAATGAAAAATAGGGATGGTCGGTCATGGCGCAAACCGTGCCTGCGAACAGCCCCGCTGTAAAGGCGGGGCTGCAAAGGAGCGGTAAAGGTTCGGCGCCTAAGCGCGCTTTACTTCGATCTTTTTGGCGCGTGTCTCCAGTTCCGGCGGCTTCGGCAGGGTTAGCGTCAACACGCCATTCCTGAACTTGGCCTCGACAGCGTCCGGATCGACATCGAACGGCAGTGACATGGATCGTTGGAACGATGCAAAGGAACGTCGCGATACGCCTTCCTTTTCTTCTTCGTCCTTGCGCTCGCCCCGAATCGTCAAAAGGTTGTCGTGAAGCTCTACATCGATATCGTCTTCCGAAACGCCGGGCAGTTCTGCTTCGAGCTTTAACGCTTTGCCGTTGTCTTTGACGTCGATGTGAATGGCGCGCGCGCCGCTCTGGTCAGCGGCGAATACAGACGGCGTTCCAAAGTCGGTGAAAAAGTCGTCAAACAGCCGGTTCATCTCCCGGTGCAACTGGAAAAACGGTGTCGCCTCTTCTTCATCGCGAAGAGCGGGCGCATTACGATTACGATTGAAAACGCTTAGCGGTCTGAACATGACATTGTCTCCTCTCAGGTGAAAGTTGAAACGGACAACGCCAATCGGGAACGCCAACCAGGCCTGTTCCCGTTGACATGGATTAAATAGAAAGTGTTTGGCGCCGTTCAAGGCCGGCAGGCAAATTGCAACTGCGACTGACTTTCGCTCAGCTTAGGCGCCGCGCCTGAGGCGCACGACCGCTTCATCGAGTGTGGATAAAAAACGCGAGCGATCGGATTTCTGGAATGGCGGCGGCCCGCCGCCAGGGCTTTCGGCGCCGGCGCGCAAATCCGCCATCAGCGCGCGCGCCGCGATGGCGGAGCCGATGGTGTCTTTGGTGAAGGGTTTGCCGTTCGGGGCGATCACGGTTGCATCACTGTTGAGGCAACGTTCAGCCAATAGGATGTCCGCAGTAATGACGATTGTGCCGGCGTGCGCGACTTGCGCTACATGGTCGTCTGCCGCGTCATAGCCGTCGGTGACCGTGACGCGGTTGATCAACTCGTGTCTTGGAATACGGATCGGCTGATTGGCGACGACGGTGACCGGAACGCTATAGCGAAAGGCGACCTTATAAACCTCTTCCTTCACCGGACAGGCGTCAGCATCGACGAGAATGCGGAGCCGGGAGTTCATGTCATGCGTCATCCCGGACGCGCCGCGGCGTCTTTGATGACGCTGCGCTGGTCCGCGATGACGCTGTGGAGCGGCGCGTCATGGCAGCAGTTTCTCTTGCACATCCTTTGACCAGCCCACAAAAACTTGCGTCGGGCCATTCTCGATTGCCATCTCAATCACGGGGCGCTTGATCAGCGTCGGATGTTCCGCCATCAGCGCAAGCGCTTTTTTCTCGGTGATCGCGTCTTTCTCAGCATCGTCAAGACCGCGCCAGGTGGTCGATGATTTGTTGAGCAGTTTTTCCCAGCCGGCGGCCGTCGCCCAACGGGTAAGCTGCGCTTTCGTCACCCCGTCCGCGCGTACGTCATGAAAGGCGGCGTCCTTTCCGGCGGCGTCCAGCGCCTTGCGCGCTTTGCGGCAGGTGTCGCAGGTTTTCAGGCCGTAGAGTTTCAATATGACTGATCCTTTTTAGAAAGTAGGTGACTACCGTATAAGACTGTTATCGCTGCAATGATCAAAACGTAGAGTCCGTCAAAAGTCATCTTTCTGAAAAAGTATGCTTCTTGACCAGGTTCAACGCCAGAGCGTATCAGAGCATATAATTTTATTCCAAAATCTAAGGCGTAAACTGATAAGACTATTACCAATACAAAAAGTATCATCCACTTAATTGTGAGCCAGAGTTTTG
>JBCBSY010000031.1:0-10152 GCA_039818925.1 Pseudomonadota bacterium
CCGCTCATTCCGGCGAACGCCGAAATCCATATCTGCTTTTCTGGATCCCGGCTTTCGACGGGATGAGCGGGAAAACCGCCCTTATTTGCGCGGCTACGCCCGCGCTTCGATTGCTGCGACTTCCGGCGGGCGCTGATGATCATACATTGATTGCCTTGTTAAGGGCAGGGCGACCATCCGCTCGATGGGGCGTCTCGCCTTTTCGATGATGTCCGGATCGATCAGCACTTCGTACTCCATCATCTGCAGCGAGCGCAGGATTTTCGGGAGTGCGATGCGCTTCATATGAGGGCAGAGATTGCAGGGCCGGACAAAGTTCACCGCCGGGTTTTCCAGCGCCACATTGTCCGACATCGAACATTCGGTGATCAGCACGACGTTTTTCGGTTGATTGTCTTTGACATAATTGCTCATGCCGCTGGTGGAGCCGGCGAAATCCGCTTCGGCCAGCACATCCGGCGGGCACTCAGGATGCGCCAGCACGATAACACCCGGCGTTCCCTCGCGAATTTCGCGAATGTCTTCCGCGGTGAATCGCTCATGCACTTCGCAGGCGCCGGCCCAGGTGACAATTTTGATGTCCGTCATGGCGGCGACATTTTTCGCCAGATACTGATCGGGGATCAGAATGACCGTGTCCGTGCCAAATTCTTTTGCGGCATGTTCAACGACTTCCACAGCGTTTGAGGAGGTGCAGCAGATATCGGTTTCAGCTTTCACATCGGCGGTGGTGTTCACATAGGTGACAACTGGCACGCCCGGATATTTTTGTTTCAGCAAGCGCACATCGGCGCCGGTGATTGATGCGGCAAGCGAGCAGCCGGCTTTCAAGTCCGGGATCAGCACAGTTTTTTCAGGGCACAGAATTTTCGAAGTTTCCGCCATGAAGTGAACGCCAGCCTGAACGATGACTTGCGCATCGGTTTTGGCGGCTTCCTTGGCGAGCTGTAACGAGTCGCCAGCAAAATCGCCGACGCAATGAAAGATTTCGGGCGTCATATAGTTGTGCGCCAGGATGACCGCGTTCTTTTCTTTTTTCAGATCGTTGATCGCGGCGATGTAGGGTGCATGCAACTGCCATTCGAGAGCAGGGATAAGCTTCGCCACGCGCGGATAAAGGTGGTCGGTTTTCGCTTTAACCGCGTCCGTATAAGGCAGCGACGGGGTTCGCGTTTCACTGATAATCGGCCCGGATGAATCAGGCATGGCTTGGCCTCCAGCTTTATCCGCCTGAAAGACGCCAGGCATTATGCTCAACTAGAGCATATATGGTGTCAAAAAATCAGCCCTCAAGGGCCGAAGTCGCGAATTTAGTGAAAAAGCGCCTCGCGTCAATAAACGATTGCTGTTTAAGGCAGTTTAGCCGCCGGGTTTTCCCTCACTGAGCCGACACGCCACTATTGGTTAGTATTGACTTACCAAATGTCAGAAGTTAAAGGTAAGCCATGACTTACGAAAGAAAGTTTGAGGCGCTGGCCGTTCCCACCCGCCGCGCTGTTTTTGAAAGGCTCATCGCCGGGCCGTCATCGGTTGGCGCGCTGGCGGAGGGGCTGCCCGTTTCCCGCCCCGCCGTGTCGCAACATTTGAAAGTTTTGAAAGACGCCGGCCTGGTGGTGGAGCGCCGTGAAGGCGTGCGCCGGATTTACCGTCTTGATACGGACGGAATCCGGGAGATGCGCAATTATTTTGATCGCTTCTGGGATGACGCGCTTGAAGCCTATCAGCGCTCCCTGGAAGCAAGCGATGCTTAGGCGTGATGAGGAGAGCGGCGTGTTTAGATTGTTTATTTCTGTGTTGATTTCCAGTTTGAGTTTTTCGGGGATTGCCGTCGCGCAATTCGAAGATACCGATTGCGAGATCGCCGACAGGCGGATCGTTGTCGAAACCTTGGCTTCGATCGATATCGCGGATGTGTGGGATATGTGGACAACGAAAGATGGTCTCGAACGTTTCTTTGGACCGGAAGCAGAAATCGATCCAGAAGTCGGCGGCAAGTTTTCAATTCACTTTTTTCCGGACAACCCGCCCGGCCAGCGCGGCGCGGAAGACATGATTATCCTCGCCTTTGAACCTCAAAAACGACTGTCATTTACCTGGAACGCGCCGGTGATGTTCCCGCATGCGCGCTCGCAGTTCACTGTCGTCACTGTAACGTTCACTACGGGGGATGCCGGGAAAACAAAACTGCGACTGGCGCATAACCATTTTGGCGACGGCTATGACTGGGATGAGACCTTCGCCTATTTCAGCAAGGCCTGGTCAGGCCAAGTCATTCCTTATTTTCTTTACGCCCTTGAACACGGCGGCGTTGCCTGGGGTGAAATGGACGTCCCGCCTGTGAATGCGTCCATCATATCATGCTGATGATGAGAGGTAGCAAAAAAATGTCTGAGCCAGTATCGATCCCGCCTGTTGTCAAAAAACTTCGTTTGAATGCGCCTGCGGAAAAAGCGTTTCATCACTTTACTCAGAACATCCACTTGTGGTGGCCGCTCTCGACCCACTCCCTGGCGCAAAATGAGGCCATATCGGTCGTCTTTGAGGCCCGCAAAGGCGGGCGCATTTTTGAGACCACCCGCGACGGCAAACAGCGCGACTGGGGAACAGTCCTGGAATGTGACGCGCCAAACCGGATTGTCTTTTCCTGGGTGCTTGAAGATTTGCCGAATGCGACGGAAATCGAGGTTGAAATCGAGGAAGAAGCGCAAGGCGGTTGCATCCTCACGCTGACGCATCGCGGCTGGGAAACCCGCGAGGCCGGCGAAAAATGGCGCGACAACTACCAATCAGGCTGGGACGGCGTGTTGGCGGCGTATTCAAAATCTCTGACACCGTGAGAAGCGTAAAGCGGCTTTGCAAAGACAAAACCCTGTTGTCCGTTTTTTCCAATCAATGCCGCCTGTTCGGCGCCAAAAACGAAAGGACCAGTCAGTGAAGGCAAGGAACGGCAATGATGAGAGTTTTTTTGGCGTGCGCGGCGTTATTATTCTCTGCAGAAATAGCTTGGGCTGATGGTCGAAATGACGAAAAGGGCCCGTTTCACTATGCATTTGAAGAGATCGCTCCCGGCGTGTGGGCGGGCGTCCGCCCTGACGGTCCCAGATTTCCGGTTCAAGGATCGACTGTCTTTGTCGTTGAAGACGAAAGCGTCGTCGTCTTTGATGGCGGCGCCGTACCGGTCATGGCGGATATCATCATCGAAAAAATTCGGTCGATCACTGACGCGCCTGTTACGCATGTTGTGATCAGCCACTGGCATGGCGACCATTTGTTTGGTGCTTTTCGTTTTGCTGAAGAATATCCAAATGTTCAATATATCGCACACCGCTTTACGCAGCGTGCGATAAAGGGCGATCGCGTTGACTACATCACCGGCTATCAGAACTTCGGCGACAGGGTTCGGCCGCAGATCACACAAGCCCTTGATACGGGAGTAGATCTCGACGGCGAAACTGAACTTGACGATATGCGGCGCGGTTTGCTGGAACGAATGTTCAACGATCTCGATGTAGTCGACTCGGAATATAAGCGCGCCAGGGTCACAGAACCCACCATCAGTTTTGAAGACAAGCTGACCCTGTATGTTGGCGACCGCTCAATCGAACTTTTATTTCTCGGGGACGCCAACACCGCCGGCGATATCGTCATGTGGCTTCCCGATGAGCGGATTGTTGCAACCGGCGATATGGTTGTGAAACCGACGCCCTATGCTTTTAATGTTCCGCCGCGAAGATGGGCGCAGACTCTTCGAAATCTCAATGCGCTTGATTACGCGATCCTGGTCCCGGGACATGGTGAGATTCAGCGGGACACCGCTTACGTCGATTTGATTATTGAAACGTCAGATGCAATCGCCGATCAGCGCGATCAGATGATCGCCGAGGGAAAAAGCAACGAGGAGATTCAGGAAGCGCTTGACTTTTCCGCCTTTAAAGAACGCTTCACCAGAGGTGACGCCTATACGGAGCTTTATTACGAGGCATATTTTGAAAACCCGATGCGCGCGGCGGCGATAAAGGAATTGTCTGGCGAGCCAATGGTCGTCATCGGACCAACCACCCGCACCGGGGAAGACGAATAAAGCGCCAGCGGTCCGGTTTCACGCCGAACCGTCGATATATGGCTTTCTAGTCTTTACTTGATATCTGACGTGTCTCGCCCGGATCTGTGAAGAGATCGCCGCCGGCTTGTTCCCGGTAAGCGTCGCCATTTCCGATCGCAACGGCGGGAACATGCATGCCAATCGTCTGGTCAGCTTTGAGGTAGTCTCCTAGAATCCCGCGGCCGGCTTCGTTCAGATAAAACCAATATGGTATGAACGCCGCGTGCGTTTTCTTTGCCGCGAAGTAATTTGCGTGACGTTCAAAGTCCGACCGGACTGTGCCCGCATCGCCGAGATGCATGACTGTTGTCTTGTCATCCATCGCGACACGCCAGACGAAGTTTTGAATTTCGGGCCAGTCGCCGGCATGAGGAATAGCAACAACATCAACAGAGAGCCCGCCCACCTCGAATGAAACCGGGTCATCATCTGGTCCAAGATCAAATGCTTTCACGCGTGACAACAGCGGATCATTCTCATCGAGGCCAGCATCCAGCAGAGCCTCACGGACCTGCAGCGGCGCGTAGAATGTTACGGCGCCATGCGCGCGAAGATAAGCGATCGTCGGTTCTGCCGAAAAATGATCGCCATGGACATGGCTGACAAAGATCGCATCGACGCCATCAAAGGGCGGTGTGTCCGACAAAAGAGCGTTTGTTATGGTTCGCGGCACCAGCACATACTGGTCATAGCTGTCAGCATAAAAAGCATCGAAGAGAATTTTCGTATCACCACGCGTAACCATTACGCCTTCATTGCCGAGATACGTGGCGTTGGCGTCATGCGCGCGCGCCGGAAGAAAACCGAGAATAGCAATGGCTAAAACTGCGAAAAAGCGCATATATCACCCTCATTGTTACGAACCGGACTATACAGCATCGCTATCGCGCCGCAATCGCGGAATCGCCAGCCCGGACGCCGCGCGGTCCTTCAGGCCCGTCCGGTCGACGCTGAAAAGCGCCGCGGGACGTCCGCCGGTTTCACTGCTCATTTTTCCGGTGGTTTTAATGAACCCTGACTTTTCAGTGCTACGACGGAAGTTCTGTTTGTGAAACTGGAAGCCGACAATCGCCTCGACCGTTCGCTGCAATTGCAACAGCGTGAAGGTGGGGCCGACCATGCCGAATATCACCGGCCGGTATTTCAGCTTGCCTCGAAGCCGGCCGATTGCCGTCGCGAGGATGCGCCGATGATCGGAAATCATGGCGACGCCCAATGACTGCGCGTCAGGCTGTTTGCCCGGTGGCGGTTCCAGCCCAGCGGCTTCCCTGTCTCGCCAAGCCTCGACGACCAGGCCCGCCTCATACATCAACTCATAACGGTCAAGAGCGCGCTCCTCTTCCCAGCCGAAACTCTCGCGCCCGAAAGCAGTATTGACGCGTGATTGCCGCGCTTCTCGCATTTCCTTGTTTTTTGCGCGCAGGGTCCATCGCTCCAGTGCAGGAGTAATTTCTGTACGGAGGATTGTCGGTTCGCCGAAGCGCCAGTCCTCCCACGGAAAAAACGCATACCAGTCTGTCCACAAGGCGTTTTCGGCGAGAATTTCCGCCGCCGCCGGCGCCAAAGCAAGATAACCCACCGAGACAACGCGTTCGCCGCCGCCGACCGCAAGGGCGGCTGCGGGCGCTTCGCGTCCCTTGTCGCCAAAGGTGTAGAGCTGCTCAACAAATCCCAGTGAAACGCTGGTCTGACGTTCCACCCATTCGCGCACGCCGATTTCAAACGTCCGATGACGCTCCGGGTCGAAAGGCCCATAGGGCAAGGCGAGGTCTTGTCCGGGGCCCTTTTCGCCCCGAACGCACAAGACTTTTGGGCGGTCGCCGTCGACAACCACGATCACCGCGTTCAGGGCGATCGCCACGGTGGCGGCGATCGACGGTACAGCGATAGGGGCGGGTTTCGATTCCATCCCCTGTCTATGGGGGATTTACGGGCCGACAGGCAAGGTGACCACCGGCGCGGCAACGGTAGCTGAGCACGGGCACATGTCGAGGATGGCGCCGACCATGCGGTCATCGCGGCCAAGCAGCACGTCCGCCTCCGAGACCAGCAACAAATTCGGGTCCGCATGCGGCGCCGCCGTGCGCAGTCTCTTGGCGATTTTCGCTTCGCAGGTTTCCGTCTCGCGCGCGCACATCAGAATGTAGGCGATGGCGGTGGAGCGGGCGACGCCGCGGTGACAATGAATGAGAATGTTTTCATTGGTATCGGCCCAGCGTTTTGCAAAGGCGATAATCTCCGGGCACCAAGCGCTCTCGTCGCGCGCGGCGTTCAATTTAAGATGCTGTTCTTTCGGGAGGGCGCGGAACGGTTCCGGAGTCGGGTCGTCGCAATCAAGGATCGAAATCACAAAGCCCGGCGCATGCCGCTCAAAAGCGTCAGTGGAGGCGTCGAGAGAGCTGACAATAATCGTCGGCATGTCGAATGTCACGCTGTTGCGCTGAAGCACGTTAAAGAAACCTATCCTAGTTTGTCTCACAGTCGAAAGGCTGTTGTGTTGCAGGCAAGATAGGAGGAAGGCAGGCGCGAAGGAACGCACGTCACCTCACAGCCGCTTGATCTAGCGAAAATGTTATTGAGCAGTTTTCCGGGTTTCAGCGCTGTAAAGCGCATAAAACCGTTCGAGATACGCTTCCTGCGCCTCTAGCGTCGTCATCGCCTGCAATGTTACCGGCGTCAGTCCGCGCGGATCGCCGAAAAACTTCCGGGCTTCCACGACGTCGAAGCCCGCGAGTTGCACCGCTTCAAAATAGGCGCAGGCCCGGTCAGCGCGCTTGATCGCTTTTTCGACCGTCTCGGGCAGATGCGCCGGCAACCCAAAGCGCAAATGAATGGCCTGCATCAAGCGGCTTTCGATGGTTTTATAATGGCCGCCCAGCTGCGCCTTGAAGGGGGAGATCATGTCGCCGATGACAAATTCCGGCGCATCGTGCAACAGCGCCGCGAGCCGCCATTTAATCGGCCAGCCCGGTTTTGCTTCGCTGCAAAAGGCCTCAACCACAAGCGAGTGTTGGGCGACATTGAACGGGATCGGACCTTTGGTTTGCCCGTTCCAGCGCGCGACCCGGGCGAGCCCATGGGCGATGTCTTCAATCTCCACATCCATGGGCGAGGGATCCAGCAGGTCGAGACGCCGTCCGGACAACATCCGCTGCCAGGCGCGGGGCGGGTCTGAAGCGGTTTTGCTCGCGGGGCGGGAGGTCATGACTGGTCACTCAAAAATTCAAGCCACGGGCCTAGCAAAGCCGCGCGGGACCGGCAAGGTCCTGGGCGCGGGCGTTGAAAGCTGGGTGTTCACGCGACGAACGGCGTCCCAAATGCGCCGGATTGGCTTGAGATCGACGTCCAATCCCCACAATATAAGGGTCAGTAGAGCGTATTGATGACACCGAAAGAAAAGGCGGGCGCGAATTGCGTCTGAAAGGGGTGCGAAATGACGACTTCTGACTATCACGAACCGGCGCGCTCAGGCGGGATGGCCTGGTTATGGGCGCCGATTATTCTGATTTTGTTTCTGGGCGGAGCATTATCCGTCGGCGCCTATTTTTATGGCGAGCCGCAATTGACGGTGGCTGAATCCATCGCCGCCGGTTTTGGCGGGCTTGCCGGTTTGATTATCGGTCTGATCGCAGCGGCGTTCGGCATCGTGGTCGGCCTGCTTGGCGCGTTGATCGGCATTGTCGCCGCCGGCGGCGCGGTGGCCATGACACTGTTCATTGTCGCCTCGCCAATCCTGGCGATTGTCCTGATCTTCCTGCTGATGCGCCGCCCGAAATCCGAATGCCCGGATCCGGGCGCGCATGAAGCGATCCCGGAATAGGTTCCGACAACGGTCGTAAAGAACCGGGAGGAAACGGAAGACCGTCCTTTGCAACAGTTGCAAGGGGCGGTTTTTCTTTATTGCGGGTCCGCTTCTTCTTGCGGTTCTTGCGCGTCCTGATTTTGCGGCCGGCCGAAGATCGCATTCAATCCTTCATTGATCAGCGTTTCTTCAGGCGACGCGGCATTGGCGTCCTGATCGCCGCCGCCTTCCGTTCCTTGCGGCGGCTCTTCTTCCCCGCCTTGCCGGCGTTGTGATCCGCCAAGTATGCCCTGAAGGATCGCGCGGGCGGGGTCTTGCGTCTCCGTTTCTTCGCCTTCGTCGTTGGTGGAAGGCGTCAGCACATTCTGCAGGGTGCGTTGCAGACCGGTACGCGCCAGCGCCTCTGCGTCGATGCCGAAGGTTGGCTGGGAAAACGTGCCGCCTACGCGCACCGGCACGGAAATCGTCCGCCCGCCCTGACCGTCAAGCGTCGTGCTGCCGCGGGGCGTGAATCTAAGGTCGATGGTTTGCGCCGCAAGGTTCACTGTCCCGTTGCCTGTCATGGTCAGATAAGGCCCGTTGAGCGTGATTGTCGGCGCATTGACGAGGCCGTCAGCGATCGTGAAATTCGACAGGAATTCCGAAAAGTCGGTCTGTTGCGTGGGGCCGCGCGCTTCCGCGATGGCGCGTTGCAGGGCCGCCGGATTAAAGCCTTCCTGGAACTCCGCCGCTGCGCGCACCAGCGCGGCGATGTTCACGCCTTTCAGCGCGCCGTCCGCAAGGTCAAATCCGCCAGAGCCGTCAATCGTATTCATGATCGCCGCCTGGCTGGCGCCGTTGGCGGTGAAGTTCAGCTGGAACGATCCCAGACCAAGCAAATTGTCGTGCTTCATCAGATCGGCGGCCAATCCTTCGGCGCGCACCGCGCCGACGTCGAAATTGCCGGCGAAGGAAGGCGTGGCGCTGCGCGCATTGACCACGAGCCGGCCCGATCCCTGGCCGCCATACATGGATAGCTCCGGGATCTCCGCTGTCATCCGGCCCGCATCGATGGTCAGCTGGATCCGGCTTTCGCCAAACTCCAGATCGTTGATGAAAATCGCGTCGGTCGAAATGTCAAAGTCGGCGTCGATATTGCGCAAGGATGCAAAATCCATGGGCGCCTCTGACCAGGCGGGAAAGCCCGCGCTGGTTTCCGCGGGCGGCGGCATATAGGGCCGCAAGTCGAGTTGATCCGTAGACAGAATGCCGCTCGCTTTCGGCCGGACATCCGCCCAGTTGAGCGTCATCGCCCCTTGCGCATTGATGTCGTCAAAGTTGATCGTTGCGTTTTCAAGCCGGGCGGCCGTGTCTCCGCCATCGACGTCGCCCTTGACGGAAAGGCTGTCAAAGCCGGGCGCATCGGCAAGCTCTGTGCCTACAAGCGCCGCGAGCGCCGGCAAATCGGGCGCATCCAGCGTGGCCGGCCCGCGATAGCGAAGGCCGTCTGCGGTTTCGATCTCAAGATCCGCGCCGGCGCGCGCCTCGCCAATGGTCAGATCGAGTTTCAGATTGCCGGGCTCTTTGTCCATGATGTTGGCGAGACTGGTCAGCACCAGGTCGATATTGGCGGGCGATCCTTGAAACTGCATCGTGCCTTTGGCTTCCAGCGGCTCGGCGAGACTTTTTAAAACCACCGTAAGGTCGATGTCTTCGGCGACATATGTTTTGCCTGCCGCGCCGTCCGCATAACGCGCGGCGCCATCGACAATGCGTACATCGCCAAGCTTTAACTCGCGCGGGGCCCCGCCGGAGGTCGTCGCCGTTTCGTCCGCCGCCGCAGATTGCGTCGCCAGATTCCAGTTGATCTCGCCATTGCGTTTCTTGGCGAGATTGATTTCCGGCCGCGTCAGCACAAAGCGGCCGATCTCCACGCTCTCCGACAACAGCGGCAACAGCTTCACGCCGATATCCGCTTCCTCGACGGTCAACAGATGATCGCCCTCAAACCCTTCGGCATTGGCGATGGTCAGCGTCTCAACGTGAAAGGCGGTGCGCGGAAAGACGCGAAAGCTTAAGTTGTCGCCGATCGTGACCTCGCGCCCAACCGCGTTCGAGGCGGCGGTCTCGATCCGGTCCTTGAACGCCGCGACCGGGATCAGCCCTGGGAGAAAAAGCAGCACCGAGACGAGGACGGCGAGAAGGGCGACAAGAAAGAAAAAGATGCGGCTCATGGCTTCAGCTCACTTTGGACTTAACGAGGGGCGGG
>JBCBSY010000032.1:0-10065 GCA_039818925.1 Pseudomonadota bacterium
GATTTTGCGGGCGGTGTTTGAATTCAGTACTGCGTGCGAGCGCCAACCGGTTTCTCCGACTACGTAATCGCCAACCGCCAATCCTGCCACATTCGACTCGATAATTTGTGCAAGGCCGTGACCGGGAACAAGATCGCCCGCGCCCGGTTGCGCCTCGCCCATATGGCGGCCGCGCAGAATTGATCCCACATAAGGGTCAAGAGAAAGATAGATAACGCGCGCCAGGATTTCACCGTCGCCGATTTGCGGCATTGCAACGGATGTATATTGAAAATCGCCTGCGACCGGCCTTGCTTCAATCCTGTGCGCAGCCTGGATCTCGAAGGCCTCTGTCATTTCTTGATCTCGACAATTTCAACCAGCGATCCGTCCGGCGCGCGCAAGGTTCCCGCCCGCATGCCGTTGTAAATCGGTCCGTCCCGTTTGACAGGGGGCGTTATCCAATCACCCTTAATGGCGTCAAAGTCCGGTGTTTTTAGTGTTGCAATCGATACCCCGGGCGGCAATGCCCCTTCATGTTGTGGGCGCGTCGTCGCCATCTCCGGGTACTGATCAAGCTCCAGAAATACATCGCGCTCATGAATAACGGTTGAAATCGTGTAATGCTGTTCAATTGGCGTGCCGAACGCGTTGGCCAGCATTGAGTATTCAATTTCCATGTCGCGGCCGAACTGCAATCCAACGACGTCCTCGAACCATTTGATGCTCGCGCGCATGTCAGAGCAGGCCAGCACCAGAATGAACAGTTTGTCGATCAGTGTGGAGGCGCGCGGCAGATCATAGGCCGGCAGGTCATCCCTGATCTGCGTGAAATATGCGATTTCACCGTCCGGGCCTTTCACCTGCATCGGGTAAATCGCCGGCAAGCCGTCAATTTCCTTCGGCGGTCCGATAATCTCGAATGGTGACTTCAACATGCGTTCATTGACCGCCAAGACGTCAGTTACGCAAATTTCGATAGCTGCCCATCCATAAGTGCGCAGCGGCGTGAAGTCGGGCACCGGATCGCCTTCGACAAATCGAATATAAAGATCGGCGCCGGAAGACGGCGCCATGACCGCATAGGCGCGTCCTGTGCTGGCCGGCGTCCCCCAGCTTTCAGCGAGACCAGCAGTGACAGTTCCTTCTTCGACGACACTGTAGTCCAGCCATTCACTGTAGGTGGCCACACTGTTTGCTACATTTTTCACCGTCAGGGTCGCAGCGCGTAAAAGTTTCATCGATGACCTCTCCTCATGGCCCGGCTCATATGCCGCCGGACGGAATGTTTAACTCTAAACCGGGATCGCGACGCCGAGAAACGCCGCCGAAATTAAGGCAATCCAGATGACGATAACTGCCGGTCTCGCCTTTTTAAGCGATGTGGAAATGATGCGGTCGGTTTCGGGATCAGCGCCGACGGTTGTAAGCTTCATAAAGGCCGGACCGAACGGTTGCATAACGATGCGGACGATGAGCCCCATCGCTACGGCGAGGCCCAGAAGCAACAGCTTCAAGGCAAGAAAGAGCGGCAGATCCAAAAATCCCGAAAGAGCGCTTATCGCCGCGCCAACAAGCCCGGCCAGAAAAATCACGCGCAAACTGACGTCTGCACGTTTCAAAAAAATGGATGCGCCATGAGACAGGTGCAGACGCACTACGAGAAAGATCCAGAGGAGGGCGGCGACGAACGCCGCGCCAATCCAAACAGGCGAAATTGATAACCAGCCTCTTGCCGCGCCAAGCGCCAGCCCCGTGGGTAGGGAAAGCAGGAGGCAAAAACGTGGAACCAAGTCAACGTCCGCAACGATCTTGCCAGCAGCGAGCCGGCCAGCGCGATCCCGCGTCTGGTCCGTCAACAACCTACTTGCATAAAAAACGCCAAGATCGCCGCCAAGCCAATAGGCGAAAACCAGTAGATGCAGCAGCGTGAATATTGCTGTTTCCATGGCGATCATTCGGTTGTTTTCGCTTTACCCGTGGCGACGTTGCGCAACGCGTCGGCCGAGGGCCAAATGACGCCGCCGATCCAGTCACCCGCCGCCGGCGTCAAACGCCGATACTCAATGTTCTGATAGAGCCCGCATTGAACATACGGGTCGCCTTCAATCAGCTCACGGGCCTCAGCTTCGGTTTCTGCCAGCACAACAAGAAGGCTGCCGCATATTAATTCCTGATCGCCGCGGCGCATTGGCCCGGCCACAAGATAGCGGTGGAAATGCTTTTCGATGTAAGCAAGATGTCCGTCTAGAGCTGACTCGCGAATGGAGGCGGCGCCGGCGGGGTTATCTTCGCACCAGACGGCGAATACGCCTTTTTCAGACCGGGGCATGACCGCTGGTTTTTGCCCGGATTTCATAAAAGAATCCTCTTCGCGGCTGACGCCGACTGAAATTTGCTAGCGTTATCTTGCCCTAATGCTATATTGATATATCATTTAAGTCGATAGCCGGAAAGAACCCGGAGAGGCGCGCGATGACGGTATTGCAGATTCCGGAGACGGCTGAAGACGCGATTTTGGCGCCGGGCGTATATGACGCATTATCCGCCCTGATCGCCCAGCGCGCAGGCGCCCGCGCTGTCTACCTTTCGGGCGCTTCGGTTTCCTATACACAGCTTGGGCGGCCCGATCTTGGGTTTGCGGATCTGACGTTGATCGCCGATGTCACACGGCGAATCACGGACCGGATTACGATTCCGGTGATCGTTGATGCGGATACCGGTTTTGGGAACGCGCTCAATGTGCAACGAAGCGTCAGCATTCTGGAAAAGGCCGGCGCGGCGGCAATCCAGCTTGAAGATCAGGCCATGCCGAAACGTTGCGGCCATTTGTCGGGCAAGTCGCTGATTTCGACCTCTGAGATGACCGGCAAAATCGCAGCGGCGCTGGATGCGCGCGCCAGCACCAAGGTGAAAATTATCGCCCGAACAGATGCCATTGGCGTGGAAGGATTAGACGCCGCCTTTGAGCGCGCCGAACGCTACATCGAGGCTGGCGCTGATTGCTTGTTTATCGAGGCGCTCCGGAATGAAGAAGAAATGCGCCGCGCTTGCGATCGTTTCGGGAAACGTGTGCCCATGATTGCAAATATGGTGGAGGGTGGCCGCACCCCCTTGCGCACCGCCGATGTGTTAGCCGGAATTGGATTCAGGCTGGTGATTTGTCCGGGCGCGCTGGCGCGCGCCTTTGGTTTTATGGCGGAAGAATTTCTAACTCTTCTGGTGAAAGAGGGGGCGTCGAAATCCTATTCAAAACGCATGCTGGATTTCGATACGCTCAATCGGTTGATCGGCCTACCGGAAATGATGGAAGCCGGCTCTGATTACGACAGAGATTCAAAAAAAGCAGCGGAATAAAACAAGCTCGCCTCAGAGACAGGAAGCGGACCGTCGAAGTCTTACGGCGCAATCAATGTCAGAGAAGCCGTTGCAGGTAACCCTGGCAGTCTTCAAGATCTCTTAAAAGCAGTCCGAGCCGCCTCCGATGGTGACGACCTGACCGGCCTATCAACGGTTTCAATCGGTTAGGCCGTGGCTTGACATGTTCACTTTTTGTTCTTTTGATTTCAGAATGCAGCTTGAATTTCCAATTGGGCGAGAGGACCGCCTGTTGCATGTGCACCAGACATTACGCACTGCTTTTGGCAAGCCGCCGCCAGCAATCCGTCTTGACCCTGTCAGTCAGCTTATTTTGACAATGCTAAGTGCGCGAACGAAGGGCCATACTGCAAAAAGGGCTTTTGTGGCGCTTGCCGCAGTCTTTGCAGATTGGCGTGCGCTGGCTTCTAGCTCTTCCGACATTGTCGAATATCACATCCGGCGAGTCACATTCTCCGAGCGCAAAGCAGTATTCCTGCCGAGGTCATTGCGACGGATAATCACATTGCGAAACAGCTTAAGTTTGGATTTTTTGCATGACTGGCCTGTTGATGCCGCGCTTGAATGGCTTGAGCTTTTGCCTGGGGTCGGTCCGAAAACAAGCGCAGCAATATTGAATTTCAGCCCTTTGCAAAAGCGGGCGCTCGTTGTCGATACGGCTCACTATCGCGCAGCGCTTCGTATCGGATTGCTCCAGCAAAATGCACGCTTCAATCAAGCTGCGCTAGCAATGATGCGCCAAATTCCACATGATTGGACGGCTGACGATATTGAAGATCATCATATCTTGATGCAGGAGCTTGGGAAAACGTTTTGCCGCTATAAGGAGCCTTGCTGTAGTCGCTGCCCAGTCAGACATTACTGCGATTATTATTCAGAATTGCCCGGTTAGGCTCAGCCTGGCTGGCGTATTTCGGGTGAGGTGGAAGAGCTAAAAACAAGAATGGTATCGCCGCTGCAGATTTCATCTATACTCGACGAAATTTTGATCTTGGCATAAGACTGGAAACCCATGAGTGTTAATTCAGAATTATTCGAAAACTGGATTCGTACGTCCTTCGTTGAGATGAATACGGAACTAGAGAATCTGTATTTCGCACAAGAGATGCGCGAAAACGCAGAGGGCGTTGGCGACGGAATCAAAAAACAGATCCATGACGAAGGCCATGATTTTATTGTGCGCCTCCAGCAGGAAGGAAACACCGACGAAGGATTCGACAACGCGTTCGATCTGCTCGGTGATCTTGGACTCTATTTAGCTTCGCTGCGCCGTCATGAACTAACCAATCCGGTGCGTGAAGAAAAGTCTCCATTTAAAGAAGCTTCCGCGCTCGGCCTTCATATCGCGGCTTCGATCGGCATGGCGCCGCGCTTTGCGACGGCGCATCTTGCGACCCGCAATCGCGCCAAAAACGGCGTACAGAAAAGTTTCACTACACTAAAGGACGAGTTTTTATTTCTCGATTATAACACGCGCGGAATTTTTTCCTTCATGCGCGCAGCGGATGCTCTGAAGCGTATTTTGCCACTCGGTGTTTCTCACCCGGTTACGCATACGCTTTTGGAGGTCGCCGCCGCTGCACTAGAAGATGTGATCAAATACAATCAGGTGCTGTTTGAAGAGCTTGATGTGGATCGGTTTTTTTATTCTGTTCGACCCTATTACAAGCCTTACCGGGTGGGGCGACAGGAATATCGCGGCGCCAATGCAGGTGACTTTTCCGGGATCAATGAAATCGACCTCCTGCTCGGCCTGTGTCATGCAAATGATCCGTACTATGCGCAGTTGCTGGTTGACAAGATGCTGTTTATGACACCGGGCGATCAAGCATCACTAAGGGACTGCATGCGTCAGCGCAGTCTTCTTGGACAGTTTCTTGACGAAGCACAGCAAGGCTCAAAAGAGCCATGGTTCAGCAAGAACGCGAAGGCGTTCCTGCATGTTTGCCGCCTTCATGGTGAAACGGCGTCACAACATCATGATCAATTGGTAAGTGCATTCATCGAGAAGCCGTCCACGCAACTGTCATCGGAAAAGCTGTCTCAGGTTACAGCGAGCGGCCCGCCGCTGCCCGTTTTATTGAGATCTCTGGAAATTTTACGGGATATGCGCCTCGCGGCGGATCGCGGGGACATCAGAACCAGTCACAAAGACATATTGGCGCTTAACAGACACATTGACTTACAAGCCTGATGAGCTGGCTTCAGGCGCTGTCCATACCGTCAATCCGAATTTTGGATGCGAGAGCGGATTTGATTTTTTCACGTTGCTGTTTGGTGCGCTCGCGCGCATGCAGGCGTTTGTCCTCGATATCGCGCGCTTTGTTGGAGAGAGAGTTTAAATAGGCTTGCGCGTTTATCAGTGCCGCCGGACTTGTTTCTTCAGCCTCATGAAGTTCAATAATCTGTGATTTCAACGTCTGCTTTTCCGCATCAAGACGTGCAGCCTCTTCCTTGATCGCAGCAAGGCGATGACGTTCGTGATCAACACGAATTTTTGCAATTTTTTTGAGTTCTGCAAGTTCATCAGTTTGTTGTCGGGTCATACCCACTCGCTTTCTTACGCATGGCGTCGGCAAAGTGAATTGCAGCGGCCACGGCTGCGTAGTGTTCGCGCTGAACTTCCTCACCGATATCGACACTTGCGTGGATCGCGCGCGCAGTCGGCGGATCAGATCGGATCGGTACGCCGGACAGTGCAGCGATTTCACGAATCTTCGCGGCGATTTCATCTGTTCCCTTCGCCACACAAACCGGCGCGGCGCCCGCTTTGCGATCCCATTTCAGGGCGACCGCATAGTGGGTCGGGTTGACGATTACAACGTCAGCGTCGGGCACGTCCTTCATCATCCGATTGCGGGCGATGTCCTGACCACGCTCACGCCGGCTTTGCTTCATTGTCGGATCGCCTTCCTGCTCCTTGTTTTCTTTTTTCATCTCCTCAAGCGTCATTTTCAGCTTGCTCATATGCATATGGCGCGACCAGGGCAGATCGATCACGGCCAATGCAGCGGAGAAAATAACGATCGCTCCGGCAAAGATGACGCCTTCTCTCAGGATGGACTGGGGCAGGATTTGCGCGGGCAATCGCGCGTCCATAGGCAGATAAGCAATGTGTTGTGAAAAGATGACGCCAAAGATAATGCAGATCACGATCAGCTTGACAGCGCTTTTCAGGAACTCGCTGAGCCCGTCGGGCCCGTATTTTTTCTTGGCGTTTGAAACGAGCGACAAGCGGGAAAATTTGGGTTTGATTTTTGACGGTGCAAAGGCGATTGCGCGCTGCGCGAATAGGGCGGCCAGAACGCCCAAGGCGGGCAGAATGAAAAAGGGTGCAACTGCTTGAAGTGCAACTCCTGACAACGAAAAGATGAACTCTTCACTATCAGCTGCAAATGCCTGCGATGCGAAAGTTTCTGGCCTATCGAACATTTGTGAAAGCTGAAAGGCGAGCGTGCCGACCGCGCCCGTGCTGGCCGCCGCCAGTGCGAGATAGAAGCCGACATAGGACGCGGCGGCATTGGTTTCTTTAGACTGCGCGACGTCGCCTTCGCGCCGCGCCTTGTCGATGCGCGACGGCGTTGGTTCATGCGACTTTTCCTGACCGTCATCCGAGGGGTTCTGGCTCATAGCGCCCCCGAGAAAAGATCAAACAAGACCCGCTGAAAACCTGCAAGCCAGTCAAACAGAACAATGGGCGCGGCGGCTGCAAAAAGCGCAAGACCGGCGAGCGTAATTGCTGGCGCGCCGACGAAAGCCGCCATCAATTGCGGCATGGCGCGGCTCGCGGCGGCAAGCGCCAGCGAATAAATAAAACCAAGAATGACAAAGGGCGAAGCCAATGCCAGCGATTTAAAGAGCGCTTCGCCCACACGGTTTGTGGACCATTCGCCGGTTTCCGCTGCTCCAGGGAAAAGCCCAAAGGGTAGCGCATCGTAGACTTCAACAAGCGTGCTGATCAGATGGATGTGCAGGCCAGAGGCGGCGGCCATGGCAACGCCAGCCATCACCAGGATCGCGGCGAAAGGCGATTCTGAATCAAAGCCAACCGTTGGACCGAACAATTGCGACAGTGAGAGGCTTTGCGCGGTAATGGCGCCAGCGATCTGGAGAATAAACACCATCAAGCGCAACGCAAATCCGATAACGACGCCAGACAGGAATTCTGCGGCAAACAATGAAACAATTTCTGCCATTGTGGTTGGCGGCGTCATTTCGGGCGATAGAACAGCCGGAACCAACACGATCGTAATCGCAATCGCTGCGGCAAGGCGCACGCGTACAGGGATCGCCCGCTCGCCAAGGCCTGGCGTTAGGAAGACAATTGCGGAAATACGGACAAATACCGCTGCGACAAGAAAAATCACCGGTGTTCCGGCTTCGACGACCGGCGTAAGTGGCGCCAGGAAATCCATGAACTTAGGCTGTCCCGATCAATAGCGGTTTTACGCCGGAATCGATCTCTTCATAGGACAGCACCGGGTTTCGGATCTTCTTGGCGTGCATCACAGCGCGGATGAAACGTCGACGCTTGGCCGACGTCACGACTGCCGGATAAAGCTGACGCGTCGTCGCCTGATTGATTTGTTCAACGACGGATTGTGCAAGGCGATTGAACTCTTCCGGCGGCAACGCAACGTCGGTGTGGCCGTTGGGGCTTTGCGTTTCATGCTCGGCGAACACCGATTCCCAATCGAGGCCGACTTGAATCAGCGGCAGGGCGCCGTCATCGTTTTCCAATCCGGAAACAAAATTCCGCGAAATTCGCTGGCGCACAAACTCGCTGACTTCTTCAGCGGTGTTGTACATCGTGCGGCCTTCGGCAATGGATTCAAGCATGACCGGGAGGTTGCGGATCGGCACACGCTCCTCCAGTAGCAGGCGAAAGACCGACTGAACAAACTCAAGGGGCGCCTTTTCCGGCACGAAATCGTCAAGCAGCCGTCGATTGGAGGCGGCGCGCTCCGTGTCGGAATTTTTCACGAACTCATCGAAAATGCGCTGGACGGACCGGCGCGTCACCAGCCTGGAGAAATGCTGCTTGATTGTTTCAAGAAGATGGGTGGACACGACCTCCGCCGGCTCCACCACTGCATGGCCCAGCGCCATAGCGTCTTCGCGGGCGCGGCGATCGACCCAGCGGGCAGGGGCGCCGTAAACCGGTTCCTCACAGTCTTCCCCGGGGATCGGTAAATTGTCGAGATCATCAACAATCACCAGGACACGCTCCTGGTAAAGCTTGCCCTTTGCTGCGCGCACACCCTGGATCTTGATCCAGTATTCATTTGCGTTGAGATCCAGATTATCGGTGAGGCGGATCGGCGGAATGATGAAACCAAATTCGCCGGCAATGTAATGGCGGATTTTGACGATGCGCGGTTCCAAACCGTTGACCGCATCAAGCGCCAAGGGAATGAGATCGCCAGAAAACTCAACGTGGATTTCATCAACGTCGAGAATGTCGCCCAGTGGTTTTTGCGTATCTTTCGGTGTCGTCTCGGGTTTTATTTTCGTAGCGGCTTTTTTTGCTTCCTGTTGATCGCGATAGAGGAACCACGCCCCGGCGCCGAAAGCGCTGGCGCCGGCAAAAAATGGCAGAAACGGGAGGCCCGGCATCAATGCGAAAATGCCCATGATGGCGCCGACGGTGCCAAGCGCCAGCGGGTTGGCGCCGAGCTGCGAAAGCATGGCTTTGTCAGCAGAACCGGCGACACCGCCTTTGGAAAGGAGCAAAGCGGCAGCAATTGAAATGATCACGGCCGGAATTTGCGACACCAGCCCGTCGCCGACCGTCAGGATTGAATAGGTCGCCACAGCATCGCCCGCTGATAGACCGTGAACACCGATTCCCATGGCCAGCCCGACAACAAGGTTGAGCAACGTGATGAGGAGGCCGGCGATGGCGTCGCCCTTAACGAATTTCGAGGCGCCGTCGAGAGAACCGAAAAAGGTCGTTTCATCCTGCTCGAGCCGGCGGCGTTCTTTTGCTTCTTCATGCGTGATGGCGCCCGCGGCGATGTCAGAGTCGATGGCGAGCTGTTTGCCAGGCATTCCATCAAGAGCGAAACGCGCGCCGACTTCGGCCATACGGCCTGCGCCTTTGGTGATCACCATGAAATTGACGATCAGGAGCACCCCAAACACAACAAGACCGAGAAAGATGTTTCCGCCCATGACAAACATGGCGAAGCCTTCAATCACCGCGCCGGCGGCGTCCGGTCCTGTATGGCCTTCGCCGATAATCAGCTTTGTCGATGAGACATTCAGCGACAGGCGCAGCATGAGAGATCCAAGCAGAACAGTTGGAAATGCCGAAAAATCCAGCGGACGTTCGATAAAGAGCGTCATCGTGAATATCAGGATCGCCAGTGCAAACGACACCGTAAGCCCGATATCAAGAAGGACCGCCGGCACCGGCAAAACCATCATGACGATAATCGCCATCAAGCCAAAGGCGAGCAGCACCGTTGTCTGGCCTGGAAGGTCTAGTCTGAGTACGCGATCCATTACGTGGCCTTGTTTTTTATTCCCGGAACGCGATTACGCTCCGGCGATTGTTGTTAGCACCAGACTGTTGAACAGATCGGCGAGAAGGCGGGCCATGTGACCGGCGGTGAGCCAGAAAACGAGCACCATGCAAAGAAGTTTCGGTGCGAAAGTAAGCGTGAGCTCCTGAATGGAGGTGAGCGCCTGAAAAAGGCCGACCAG
>JBCBSY010000033.1:0-9809 GCA_039818925.1 Pseudomonadota bacterium
CGGTATGGAGCGTAAGTCCCGCATTCAATGATCCGCGAGTGAGTTTCTTTTTGGTCGCCTTGCGTAATTCAGGGTCAATCGAATCAAATCCGGCGGGCAGGCGCGCGCGCCATTCAAAACCGCGGCCGTTCACCGATCTCAGTTCCCAAACATATCGCCATTGTTCATGCGCCCCTTCCGCCCGCGCGAAACCGGTCATGGAGCAAAGGCGGGCCGCCACGTTAGCCGCCCTCGCTTGTCTGGGCATTGGCGCGCTCGCGCTCAATGCGCCGCCATTGTGCGACATTCGCTTGATGTTCACGCAGCGTCGCCGCGAAGGCATGCCCCCCGGTCCCGTCTGCGACAAAGAAAATATCGTCCGTTTCCATCGGATTGAGGACCGCTGCGATCGAATCGCGTCCGGGGTTGGCAATTGGCGTTGGCGGTAATCCGCGTATGATATAAGTGTTGTAGGGCGTTTCACCGCGCAATTCGCTTTGCCGCAAACCTCGCCCCAACGGTTCGCCGCCAGTAAGGCCGTAAATAATCGTCGGGTCTGATTCCAGACGCATGCCGCGGTTCAATCGATTAACGAAAACCCCGGCGATACGTTCTCGCTCTTCCGGCAAGGCGGTTTCCTTTTCGACAATAGAGGCCAGGATGATCGCCTCTTCGGGAGTCGAGAAAGGCAGCTCAAGGGCGCGGTCGTTCCACAAGGCGTCTACAAGGGCGTCCTGATCTTTCATCATGCGCCGGACGAGGTCATCGCGGGTTTCACCGCGCGAATGGGCATAGGTTTCCGGCAGCAGTTCGCCCTCACCAGGATCAATCGTCACTTCCCCCACAAACGTCTCATCAGCATTCAGCAGGCGTAGTATTTGCGCGGTTGTCAGGCCCTCTGCGGCGGTGAAGTAGTGAAGAATGCTTTTCCCTTCAATAAGGAGATCAATTACATCCATGACGCTGGCTTTGGCGGGAATCTCGTATTCACCCGCTTTCACCTCGCTTTGAACCCCGCGCAAGCGGACGGCGGCGATGAAAAGTTCGGGATGCTTGATCACACCAGCGCTTGCGAGCTGATCGGCGATTGTAGACACTGCGCTGCCCGCCGGCAGGAGCACAATCGTGTTCTGCGCCAGGGGTCCCGGCCCGGTTGCTGCGCGATAACCAAGATAGCCGCCAGCCCCGACGGCAATCGCCGCCAACAAAATCAACCCGGCGAGGAATAGCAAAATGGACTTAACCGCTCCGCCCCTTTGCCGATTGCGTAATCCCGAATGTCCAAATCCCGACATGCTGCCGCCCGCCTCCCGCATGACCCAATAGAACCGATCAGTAGCCACTGATTCAACGGCGAGCTTACCCGTCTACGCGCCGCATCACCAGAGAGGCATTTGTGCCCCCAAAGCCGAAGGAATTCGAAAGCGCGACATTAATCGGTTTTTTGACCGCCTTGTTGGCGGCCAGATTGATCGGCGTTTCCACGGACGGATTATCGAGATTGAGGGTTGGCGGCGCGATCCCGTCGCGCATCGCAAGCAGGCAGAATATCGCCTCTACGGCCCCGGCGGCCCCAAGGAGATGGCCGATTGAGGACTTGGTGGACGACATCACCAGACCGTCTGCAGCGGCCCCGAAAAGACGCTCCACTGCGCCCAGCTCAATTTCATCGCCAACCGGGGTGGATGTTCCATGCGCATTCACGTAGTCAATTTCCGAGGGAGCGATTCCGGCCCGTTTCAACGCCATTTGCATGGCGCGATAACCGCCATCGCCGTCTTCGGCCGGGGCCGTGATATGGTACGCGTCGCCCGATAATCCGTACCCGATGATTTCGCCATAAATCGTCGCGCCGCGCGCCTTCGCCCGCTCATATTCTTCGAGCACGACGAACCCGGCGCCTTCACCCATCAGGAATCCATCGCGATCCTTGTCATAGGGACGCGAGGCTTTTTCCGGCGTATCATTGAAGTGGGTGGTCAACGCCTTGCAGGAGGAAAAACCGGCGATCCCGATCGGACAGATTGCAGCTTCAGCGCCGCCGGCAAGCATCACATCTGCATCATCCAGTGCGATCAGCCGCGCCGCATCGCCAATTGCGTGGGCGCCGGAAGAGCAAGCCGTCACCACAGCATGGTTCGGGCCTTTCAGACCTAGTCGGATCGACACTTGACCGGAAACAAGATTGATCAGATTGCCGGTGATAAAAAACGGTGAAACCCGACGCGGGCCCTTGTTGTTGAGAACCAGCACCTCGTTCTCGATCCCGGAAAGGCCGCCAATGCCGGAGCCAGTCATCACGCCCGCGCGCTCACGCTCCTCAACTGTTTCTAAGGCTATGCCTGAATTGTCATACGCCATCTGCGCGGCGGCGATGCCAAACAAAATGAAATCGTTGATGCGGCGTCGCTCGCGCGGCTCAACCCAGGCGTCAGCGTCGAACGCAGCGTCGCCCGCCTTGTCACCGCAGCGCGAGCCGTCCGCCAAGGGCACGGAAGCGGCAATTCTGCAAGGCAGATCGGATGGGTCGAACTGTTCGATCGGACCTGCGCCCGAATGACCGTCAATCAGGCGCCGCCAAACAGGATCGACGCCTGCGCCGAGGGGCGTGACAAGACCAAGCCCTGTTACAACGACGCGACGCATTGGCGGCCCTCCTTTTTTCAGGAGCCCGGGCGTTGCGCGAAACCCAGCGGCGCTTTGCGGTTTTGTTCAAAACCCGCAAACGGCGCCGCGGGCGCAATGGGCCCGCAAGCTCGTCAACGGGAAAAGCAGCGACTTAAGACTTCTGCTCTTCGATAAATTTGATAGCGTCGCCGACCGTCTGAATGGTCTCGGCGGCGTCATCAGGAATTTCCACGTCAAATTCTTCTTCGAACGCCATTACCAATTCGACGATATCGAGACTGTCGGCGCCAAGATCATCGATAAAGCTCGCCTTCGGCTCAACTTTTGCCGGATCAGCGTCGAGATGCTCGACAACAATTTTTTTAACGCGTTCTGCAAGATCAGACATTCAACGCTCCTTAGAATTAGCAGTTATTTACGCTGTTCAACGGGTTACTGAAAGACGGGCGATCACCACCGAAACAGCAACATTCGGGGCGCAATTACGGCATATTGCAGATTGTTGCAACGCCAAAACACCGCCCGGCAAAACACGGGATATCAGCCCTAAAACCTTAGATCATTGCCATCCCGCCATTCACATGAAGGGTTTGGCCAGTGATATAGCGGGCCTCTTCGGACGCTAGATACACCGCGGCGGCGGCGATATCATCCGGGGAGCCCATCGCGCCGGCCGGAATTTTCCCCAGAATCGCTTCGCGTTGTTGTTCATTAAGGGCGTCCGTCATCGCTGTTTCGATAAATCCCGGGGCGATGCAATTCACCGTCACATTGCGGCTCGCCACTTCCTGCGCCAGCGATTTTGACATGCCGATCATCCCAGCCTTGGAGGCGGCGTAATTGGCCTGCCCGGCATTGCCGGTGACGCCGACCACAGACGTCACACCGATAATCCGGCCAAACCGCTGCTTTGTCATGCCGCGTAAAGACGCTTTTGTGAGGCGGAAATAGGCCGTGAGATTGATCTTCACGACATCGTCCCACATGTCAGGTTTCAGCATCATCATGAGGTTGTCGCGCGTAACGCCGGCATTCGAGACCACGATGTCGAGGCCTCCCATGGCTTCACTTGCCTGTTTGGGCAAGGCATCCACGGCGTCCAAGTCTGATAGATTGCAGGGCGTGGCATGAACGCGCTCTCTCAACTCGCCTGCGAGCGCATCCAGCTTTTCAGCGCGGGTGCCCGAGATCGCAACACTGGCGCCGCGTGCGTGCAGCGCTTTCGCCACCGCCTCGCCAATGCCGCCTGTGGCGCCCGTCACCAGCGCACGCTTTCCTGTCAAATCAAACATTCCAGATCCTTTCCTCCGGCATCGAAGAAATCAAAACTAAGACTTTACAAAAGCATCGATATCGTTGGGCTCGCCCACATTAAGAACGCTCGCCTCGCGCGCAATGCGCCGGATCAGTCCTGACAGGACTTTGCCTGCGCCAATCTCAACAAAGGTCTCACAACCTTGCGAAGCCATGTGCGTAACGCTCTGGGTCCACCGGACGCGACCAGTGACCTGCTTGACCAAGAGGTCCCGGATAGATGTAGGGTTGATGACGTCCCTGGCGGTGACGTTCGCAACAAGGGTCGTCGCCGGGGCGACGATCTTTGTTTCCGCCAGCGCTCCTTCCATGCGCAACGCTGCTGGCGCCATAAGCGAAGAATGAAACGGAGCAGAGACTGGCAATAACTTGGCCAGCTTGGCGCCAAACCCTTTCGCGCCGGCGCAGACGGCTTCAACCTTGGCCTTGTCGCCCGAAATCACCACCTGACCCGGGGCGTTATCGTTCGCGATCTCACAAACGCCGTCACCATCCGCCGCATCGATGGCCTTCTGGGCTGCCTCAAGATCAACCCCGATCAACGCAGCCATAGCGCCTTCGCCCACCGGCGCCGCCGCCTGCATCGCCTCGCCGCGAATACGAAGAAGACGCGCCGTATCGCCAAGGCTGATCGCCCCGGCGGCGCAAAGCGCGGAATATTCACCTAGCGAATGTCCGGCGACAAACATCGTATTCGAAACATCTGCACCCGCCTCAGTCTCCAGAACCCGCAGCGCTGCGATCGAATGGGCCATCAGCGCCGGCTGGGTGTTGGCGGTGAGCGTCAGCTCTTCAATTGGCCCTTCGCGCATGAGTTTGGAGAGATTTTGCCCCAATGCATCATCAACTTCCTGAAAGACTTCGCGAGCGACCGGAAACGCATCGGCAAGGCCCGCGCCCATGCCCACGGCCTGACTGCCCTGCCCCGGAAATACAAAAGCGCGCGTCATTCAGCAGGATCTCCCGTTTTGATCTGAAGGCGCGGACATAGCGACGCGAACGCCCGAGAGCAAGGCAGCACTCAAACGCCAGCAATATCCGGGCGTTGCCGCCCATTTTGCTGAAGCGCGCGGGCGCTGTTATCAGCAGGCAATGACCACGCCGCCGATCCGTATCGCCACGATCTCCAACAATCCTGACCCCAACTGGGCCTGGCTCCGCGATCTCATGGGCGATGATTTCATTGTCAGCGGCAGGCCGTTGGAATGGCGGCCTTATTCGACAGCGGCGGCGTCGCCGCGACTGGCGGCGCTGGAACGCTGGCGCAGCGCAAGGGCGCTGGCCAGGGACGCAAACGAGACGCCTTTCGATCTTATCGTCAGCCACGGCCCTTGGACCACCGCCTGGACCCAATGGGTGGTGCAACCGGCCAAGCTCGGACAACGCCATCTTGCGTTTTCTTTCAATTTCACGGACTTGCCCACGGGACTTCGCAAAGCGCTGATGCAGCGCGCCTTCGACAAGGTCGATGCATTCGCTGTTTTTACTGATGCAGAACAAGAGCTTTACCCGGATTATTTCCGCATCGACCGCAGCAAGTTTCTACGCGCACCCTGGGGTGTCGCGCCGCCCCTGAATTCGGAGCAGTCCCGGATTATCGAAGGCGATTATTTCGCGGCGCTGGGCGGAGAAGCCAGGGATTACAAGGTCCTTTGCGACGTCGCGCGCGCACTCCCCGAGATCCGTTTTGTCGCCGTGGCGCGGCCTCACAATTTTGCCGGCCTAATGCCTCCGGAGAATCTCGATGTCCGGTTCAACCTGCCCTTCGATGCGGCTTGGGGCGTCGTCCAGCACGCCAAGGCCGCATTGATACCTCTCCGCAGCCGGCAGACGCCTTGCGGCCTTGTTACGCTCGTCGGCGCGATGCACCTCGGCAAAGCGCAGATTGTGACGAACGCAGCCGGCACAGGCGAGTATCTGCGCCATGAGGAAACAGGAATTCTCGTGCCGGCGGGCGATGCGGACGCCTTTGTCGCAGCCGTGGCGCGCCTCGACCAAGATCCGGCATTGGCCAGCCGTCTCGGGGCGGCGGCGAAAGCCTATGCAGGCGATCATTGCGGGGAAACGGCGACCCTTCGCTTTTTCGCCAATCTTCTCAATCGCTGGTTCGGCTGAGAAGGCAGCCCTTTCGCGCTTGCAATAACACCACTATTCCGCTATCTCCCGCGCCTTCACGAGCGACGGTCGTGAGGCGCTTGGGGCCTGCCCCCGGGTTCAAGGGATGGTCCCTTAGCCTTTTCGAGCCGTAGGCGCGCCGGATCGCCAGCAGACCCGGACAAGCGTCTCCGTCGCCTTAAAAGGAGCTGGCTCTATGCCGCTATACGAGCACATTTTTATTGCGCGCCAGGACATTTCGCCTGCACAAGTCGAAGGCCTGACCGAAACGCTCGCCAAAATCGTCACCGATCACGGCGGGAAAATCGAAAAGTCGGAATATTGGGGACTTCGCAACCTCCAGTACAAGATCAAGAAAAACCGTAAAGGTCATTACAGCCTTTTCAATATCACCGCGCCCGCCGAGGCCGTGCATGAACTTGAGCGTCAGGAACGCATCAATGACGACGTTTTGCGCGGCCTGACCATTCGCGTTGAAGAACACAGCGAAGAGCCGTCACCCGTATTGAGCCGCCGGGACCGCAATGACCGCGGCGATCGCGACCGCGGCGACCGCCGGCGTTAATCGGGAAAGGAACCAGATATCATGGCGAAACCATTTTTCAGACGTCGCAAGACTTGTCCTTTCTCAGGTGATAATGCGCCGAAAATCGACTACAAAGATCCCAAGCTTCTGCAGCGTTATGTTTCAGAGCGTGGCAAGATTGTTCCATCGCGGATTTCCGCCGTGTCTCACAAGAAGCAGCGTGAACTTGCGCGCGCGATTAAACGCGCCCGTTTTCTGGCGCTCCTTCCTTACGTATCGGAGTAAGGCCCATGCACGTTATCCTTCTCGAGCGGGTCGAAAATCTCGGCCAGATGGGCGATGTGGTGAAAGTGCGCTCAGGCTTTGCGCGCAACTATCTCCTGCCGCAGAAAAAAGCGCTGCGCGCTAATGACGACAACAAAAAAGCCTTTGAGGCCCAGCGCACGGACCTTGAAGCGCGCAACCTTGAGCGCAAAAAGGAAGCGGACGCGGCGGCGGAGAAAATTGACGGCCGTTCTTTTATCGTTATTCGCCAGTCATCCGAACTTGGCGTCCTTTACGGGTCGGTTTCCACCCGCGACATCGCCGAAGCGGCCTCCGATGGCGGCGTGAAAATCGAACGCGCGCAAGTGCGTCTCGACAAGCCATTGAAGTCGCTTGGCGTTTTTCCCGTCCGCATTGTGTTGCATCCGGAAGTCGATGCGACCATCAACATTAATATCGCGCGATCTGAGGACGAAGCCGAACGTCAGGCCCGCGGTGAAAACGTGTTGACCCGTCAGGAAGACGAAGCGGAGCAGACGGAAGAAACAAAAGAAGCCGCCCCGGAATTCTTTGACGAAGGCGCCGGCGACGCGGTTGAGCAGACTGAAGAAGAAAAATCCGAAGAATAAAGTTTTGCAGAAGCGAAGCTGTTACCACGTCACAGTGGAAAAATATCAATGCCGGCTGACTGTTCAGCCGGCGTTTTTTTTGATCTAACGTCGCGATGGCCGATGGCGCAACCAATGCACACCCAGTTTCTCAGGATACGGAAGAAAAGCTTCCGATCAGCCTCGATTCCGAACAGGCGATTTTGGGCGCCATCCTTTTCGACAACGAAATCTATTATCGCGTCTCGGCTTTCCTCAAAGGCGAGCATTTCTTTGATCCGGTGCACCAGCTCATCTTCGACGCGGCTGGCGATTTGATCAATTCGGGCCGCCTTGCCTCCCCCGTGACGATCGACACCTATCTCGCCAATGCGCAAGGTTATCTCGATGCCGGCGGCAAGCGCTATTTGGAACAGCTTGCTGCGAACGTGCCATCGACTGCCGGGGCGACTGATTATGCGCGCATCGTGTTTGATCTATCCGTCTGCCGCGGCCTGATGACCATCGGATCGGAAATGACCGACCGGGCGAAGGTTGCAACGCTTGACGATCATCCATCACAGCAATTGCAGGATGCGGAACAGGCGCTCTACAAGCTTGCCGAAACCGGAAAATACGGCGGGGGATTCAAGTCTTTCCGGACCGCGATTACCGAATCGATTGAACTTGCCAACGCGGCGGTCAAACGCGATGGGGGTCTTGCCGGTGTTTCATCGGGCCTGAAGGATCTCGACCGCATGATGGGCGGACTGCACCCTTCGGACCTCATCATTCTCGCCGGGCGCCCCTCGATGGGCAAGTCGTCGCTCGGCGTGAATGTCGGGGTGAATGTCGCCCGCGCCTGGCGCACCGAAAAACAGGCGGATGGATCTTTGAAAACCGCCGAAGGCGGCGTGGTTGGGCTGTTTTCGCTGGAAATGTCCGCTGAGCAGATCGCCACGCGTATCATTTCGGATTTTGCCCGCGTCCCGTCGGAGAAAATTCGCCGCGGCGAGGTTGATCAACCGCAATTCGACAGCATTTATCACGCCGCCCGCGACCTGGAGAAACTGCCGCTTTATATCGACGATACGGGCGGGCTTTCCATCGCGCAACTCGCCGCCCGGGCGCGGCGCCTGAAACGCCAGCACGGTTTAGACCTTCTGATTGTCGACTATATCCAACTGCTGACCGGGTCGAACAGGCGCAACGACAATCGCGTGCAGGAAATTACGGAAATCTCGCAAGGTCTCAAAGCGCTCGCCAAGGAATTGAATGTACCGATTATCGGCCTTGCGCAATTGTCTCGTCAGGTCGAAGCCCGCGAGGACAAGCGTCCGCAACTGTCTGACCTGCGTGAATCCGGATCGATCGAACAGGACGCCGATGTCGTTCTGTTCGTTTATCGCGAAAAATATTATTTGAGCCGGGCCGAACCGCGCGAAGGTACGCCGGAACATCTGGAGTGGCAAAACAAACTCTCGGATGTCGGCGACACTGCCGAAGTCATTATCGGCAAACAACGCCACGGTCCCATCGGCAAGGTCGATCTTCACTTTGAGGAGAAATTCACCAAATTCTCCGATCTAGCCCATGACCGCTACAGCAGTCGATAAAGCAAACCTTCCTTTAGTCGCGTCTTGGAATGTTGCACTTTGCAAAGCAACGTATCGCTTAACCGCGATGAGGCGTTATAGGGGCGCGCCAAACCGCGTTCCGAGACACTAAGACCTTTGCTACCTTTGCGGCCTCGCCACAACGCGTAAACCCACAGCGCGCAGTTTTCAGGGTAACAGACGATGCGAATTTCTTTCGGACGCCGGTCCTTCTTGCTCGCCACAATGAGTTTCTTTTCATGCGCCGCTCTGGCGCCCGCTCTTGCACAATCCCTTAAAGCCGACGACCCAAAAATTCAGACCTTTGAAAACGGTCTGGTTGATCGGATGGAGCGCAATCAAGCGAACGCAACACGCTGGTCCATCGAAGATCGGCTCGCGCTTCATGGCGTTCCAGGCGCCGGCGTTGCGATCCTAGAAAACGGTGAGGTTATCTGGGCGAAAGGCTATGGTGTGAAACGCGTCGGCGGCAATGACGCCATTGATACGAAAACTGTTTTCTCCGTCGGCTCTGTAAGCAAGATGATCAACGCTGCGCTTGTCTTGCGTTTGGCCGCAGAAGGCCTTGTCGATCTCGACACGGACGTTAATCAATACCTGAAATCATGGAAAGTACCGGACAACGGCTACACACAACAGAACAAGGTCACACTTCGCGCAATCCTGTCGCACACGGCAGGCTTCAGCCAGCATGGCTTTCGCGATTTTCAGCCCGGCGCTGAACTTCCAAACGCGATTGAAACCCTGAACAGGCCCATGTATGGCGGGCGGCGTCCCGTT
>JBCBSY010000033.1:9819-10056 GCA_039818925.1 Pseudomonadota bacterium
ATGGGCCTGTTCGGCTGATGTTCACGCCGGGCGAGCAAATGGATTATTCCGGCGGCGGCATAACGGTTGCGCAGGTGCTCGTCGAAGACGTAACCGGCCTGTCCTACCCGGACGCCGCCAAAAAATATATCTTCACCCCGCTTGGCATGGAGCGCAGCACATTTGTCAATCCGCTACCGGCTTCACACGGTAATATCGCGCGGGCGCACAATGCGAACGGCGAACCTGCAGCGCTTC
>JBCBSY010000034.1:0-9615 GCA_039818925.1 Pseudomonadota bacterium
CTTCTTTTTCACAGCCGCGGCAAACCGGGCAAACTCGAGATCAATCCGACCAAGCCAATGGCGACCCAGCGCGATCTGTCGCTCGCCTATTCGCCGGGCGTCGCTGTGCCGGTGAAGGCGATCGCGGAAAACCCCGACCTTGCCTATGACTACACATCCAAGGGCAATATGGTGGCGGTGATCTCAAACGGAACGGCCATTCTCGGTCTCGGCGATCTCGGCGCGCTCGCCTCGAAGCCGGTGATGGAAGGCAAGTCCGTCCTATTCAAACGCTTCGCCGATATCGATTCCGTCGACATCGAGGTCGACACCAAAGACGCGGATGCTTTCATTAACGCTGTCAAATATCTCGGGCCTGCCTTTGGCGGCATCAATCTCGAAGACATAGCCGCGCCGGAAAGCTTTCTGATTGAACAGCGCCTCAAAGAAGAAATGGATATTCCGGTTTTTCACGACGACCAGCATGGCACGGCGATCATCGCTGCTGCAGGTCTCCTCAACGCGCTCGACATTACCGGCAAGTCGATCAAGGACGTGAAAGTGGCGGTCTCCGGCGCGGGCTCGTCGGCACTTTCGGTGATTGGCCTGATTAAGGCGATGGGCCTGCCTCATGAAAATGCGCTTGTCTGCGACTCCAAAGGAGTTCTGGCCAAGGGGCGCCAGCTTGATCAGTGGCGATCGGCCCACGCCGTGGAAACCGACAAGAAGACACTGGCGGAGGCGCTCGACGGCGCTGATGTCTGCATCGGGCTTTCCGTCGCGGGCGCGATCTCCAAGGACATGATCAAGTCCATGGCGAAAAATCCGATCGTGTTCGTCATGGCCAATCCGACACCGGAAATACTGCCTGAAGAGATCCGCGAGGTGCGCGACGACGCCATCATTGCGACCGGTCGTTCTGATTATCCCAACCAGGTGAACAACGTCCTTGGCTTTCCCTATATCTTCCGCGGCGCGCTCGACGCCCGGGCGCGGACCATCAATGAAGAGATGAAAATCGCCTGCGCCCAGGCGCTTGCCAAGCTTGCGCGTGAAGACGTGCCGGACGAAGTGGCCGCCGCTTACGGCAAGCGACTGCGCTACGGTCCGGGCTATATCATTCCAACCCCGTTCGATCCGCGACTGATTTCGGAGATTCCGCCGGCGGTCGCCAAGGCCGCCTGCGACACCGGGGTCGCGCGTAAACCAATTGAGGATTTCACCGGATACAAGCAGTCACTCGCCGCACGGCTTGATCCGTCAGCGTCGTTCCTTCAGAAAATTTACTCTTCCTTGCGGGGTTCGGACACCCCGAAACGTATCGTTTTTGCGGAAGGCGAAGAAGAGGCGGTCATCCGCGCCGCTTATGGCTTCCAGCAGGAAAATCTGGGCCGCGCGGTGTTGATCGGACGCGAGGAGTACATTCGCAAGGGCTTGAAAGAAGCCGGACTCCCGGAAAACGCGGACTTTGAAATTCACCATTCGCGGACCGCCCAGAATAGTGATCTTTATACTGATTATCTTTACAAGCGCCTGCAAAGAAAGGGCCACCTTCAGCGCGATGCAGTGCGCCTCGTCAACACAGATCGCAACGTCTACGCCGCGTGTATGTTGGCGCACGGCCACGCCGACGGCATGGTGACCGGCGCGACGCGCCACTATGATGTCGCGCTCGATAATGTCCGCCTCGCCCTCGACTCGCGGCCAGGCGAGCGAATGATCGGCATGTCGATTATTCTCACCAAGACCCGGACGCTTTTTGTCGCTGACACCAATGTGACGGAATTGCCAAGCTCGGAAGAACTCGCCGAAATCGCCGTGCAGGTCGCGCATGCGGCGCGGCATATGGGCTTTCCACCGAAAGTCGCATTCGTTTCCTATTCAAATTTCGGCAATCCCGACACTGCGCATTCGCGACGCGTCGCTGGCGCTGTGGAGTTGCTGGATAAACGAACGGATGTCGACTTTGAATATGAAGGCGAGATGACCCCGCGCATGGCGCTCAACGAAAAACTGCGGGGGCTCTATCCGTTTTCCCGCCTCCAGGGCGAAGCCAATGTGCTGATCACGCCGGGCGTTCATTCCGCAGCAATTTCAACCAAGCTGCTCGGCGAGATCGGCGGCGCCCTGGCGCTGGGGCCCGTGCTGATCGGGCTCGAACGCCCAGTCCAAATCGCCCAGATTGGCGCGCCGGTGGGGGACCTGGTGACGCTGGCGGCGATGGCGGCGTATGAGCTTGACGCCGAACACCGCAGCTGGGCGCAAAAGACCGCCTGACGCTCTCATTTCGTCACATCTGATTGATCCGGCGCGTTTGACGTTTCGCCGGCACGCCCCCGCCTTTATGCGTCGTTCACCGACACGGAGGACGCGCGATGCAGGTGACGACAAAAGGGATCATGACGATAACGCTCTTATGGCTGGCAGGCGCCGCGTCGGCGCTGGCCGCGCCGATCTGGCTTGAGCGAAATTTCATTCCCGAACCGGAACTGGTCGATCCGGTGTTCGCCATCGCTAAAGATCAATCGCGCGTCACACCGGACCACGGGGCCTGGACGTCTTTTCTTCAGAACCATTTGGTCACCGGCGAAGACGGTATCAACCGTCTTTACTATGGGCGGGTTTTAGAAAACCTGACAGTGCTTGAGCGCTACATTAAAAGCCTTGAAGGAACGGATGTGACGCAACTATCGGGAGCCGATCAACTGGCGTTCTGGATCAATCTCTATAACGCCGCGACGGTGCGGCTGATTGCGCAAAATTATCCGACAGACTCCATCCGCGACGTCAACCGTCCCTGGCGTCGGCCCGTAACAATGGTCAATAGCGTCGCCCTGTCGCTCGGCGACATTGAACACCATATCGCGCGTGTACAGTTTCCCGACCCCCGTATTCATTACGCGTTTAACTGCGCCGCCATCGGCTGCCCGAACCTCGCCGAGCGCGCATACGCCGGCGACACGCTTGAAGTCATGCTGGATGAGGCGGCCTGGCGCTTTGTCAATCATCCGCGCGGGGTGAAGATAGAAGAAGACGGCGACATCACGGTTTCAAAAATCTATGGCTGGTACAGGGACGATTTCGGCGGTGATGAAGAAACCGCGCTTGATCATATCCGTGAATTCGCCGCCCCGGAGCTGCTAAACGCGCTTCAGGGCGCCGATGATATTGACGGTTACCGCTATGACTGGAAGCTCAACGATGCAAACCCCAGCGATTAACGCGGCGGGCTTGCATGGGCCGCGCCGCGGAAAATCGCGTTCATATAAATCACGTTAAGGCCATCGAGATAGGCGCGCACGGTCGGGTCCTGCGTGAAGCCGATCACTTGCCCGGCGCCATGCCGTTCAACGATCGCGAACGGTTTAAACGCCAACTGGTCCCGGGTCTCGGCCCAGAGATGTCCCCCGGCGACAAGCTCTTCCGCGCCGACAAAGCGCGCCACATTCGCGCCGCTGTTGAGATCGACGGGGGTGTAAATATCGCCGCCGCGCGCCAGCACATGCAGCTCTTCGGCGACGCCCGCCGCCAGCCAGTGATCGCTGTCCACCGTCGCTTTGACAATCACACCCGCGGATGGGTCCGGGCTTTCGCGGCCGGGCTCAATCATATCAAGAAATTCTTCCTCGCTGTCGATCAGCCGGCCATTAACGGTCGCTTCTTCGCCCGGCTCCGGGGCCGCCTCTTCACGCGCCGCATTCTCCCGCCGCGTTGATAAGAGGCCGACTTCCGGATCCGCCAGGAATCGCAGTGCGCGCCCCGAGCCGACAATAACCCCGCCGCGATCGACCCATCCTTTCAGGCGCTCGACACCGCCGGCGCCAATTTCGTCAGCATACGACCCTGCAGCATCCGGAAGGATCAATACGTCGAACAGATCAAGATAGCGACTGCCAAGTTGTTCCGTTCGGATCGCCGTCACCGGATAGCCAAATTGGCGCTCAATGACGAACCGCGTGTTGCCGGCGGAAAGGTTGCTCACCGGATTATCCCAGGCCATCGCGACTTTTGGCGCCGGAACTTTGACCACGTTGCTCGACCCGAAATTAGGACCAGCTGAAATCCAGCTATCGTCAACGCCGACAACATCCGCACCGGTCTTCCGCGCAAGTTCCGTCAGGATCGCAACGAGATCATCAGGGTTGCCGGCGCGCCTGAAAATCAGCGCACCCGCATTGAAAGCCTCGCCGCCATCCGCCAGCGTGAAAGGAAGGTCAGACGACGACACTTCAAGCCCGCGCCGCAAGGCATGCGCTAGTAGCCGCGCCGCCGGGCGGCCGCCCCAGTTCACGAGAAACGCCACTGATGCGTCCGGATTGGCAAGGGCGCCCGGTGCGACGAGCGCACCTTCGAAACGGTCAAAAGCGCCGGCCACAACCGTCGAGCCGCAATCATCCATCTCAACATTAAACATCTGCGCGAGCGACCAGGCAGTCACATCATAAATTTGATCGGGGAGATTTTTCGCGCGCAACCGCTCCTGTTCAGCAAGGAAATCTTCCTCCAACGGCACATTGCGGTCCAGCAGCGTGCGCGCCAACCGCTTTGCGGGCTGGTTCAGATTGATTACATAAGCGCCCGCCTCATAAGCCTGACCACAGGCCTGAAAACCTTGCGTCGCGCGCTCGACTTCAATGCCCTGCTCGGTCAGGAGCCAAGCGATTTTTCGCACCGCCGCCGGGTCGCGCTGCGCCGGAAAAATGAAACTGCGCACGCTGTCGGTCCGACCTTCATTGATGGCGGAAGCCCGATAATTATAAAAATCGCGCAGAAACTTTTCGCGGTTGTTCGCGGTGACTTCCGCCGTCGCGAGAAAAGTCACAAAATTCTGCCGCACGGTGTCACGATAATCGAACTCTGCGCCCGTCGCTTTGCGCGCTTTAAGCCCGCGCGCGGAAGCTTGTTCGTAGGTCATGGCGACCGCGCCGTAATAGGACGGCCAGCTTGCGCCATAGCCCGGATAGAACGCATCAAAAATTTCGCGGGTGAAATAGTTGAAACCAAACTGATCGAAATATTTCGCATTGTTGCGGCCGAACAGCTCCAGGCTGGCGCGCTGGTCTTCCGCAAGATGCGGATTGTAGGGGACGGCCTCCGGTGCGAAATAAAAAGTCGTGTCTGTGCCCATCTCATGTGAATCGACAAACACAAGCGGCATCCATTCGCGCAATGCGCGAATGCGTGCTTGCGTTTCGGGCTGTGTCAGCGCGAACCAGTCACGGTTCATGTCGAAAAAATAGTGATTGGTGCGCCCGCCTGGCCAGGGCTCATTGCGTTCAGCAGCGAGTCGGCTTGACTGAGGCTCAAGCCCTTCCGCAGTTTCAAAGTTATGAACAAAACGCGCCCGGCCATCAGGGTTTTGAAGCGGGTCCAGAAACACGATTGAATTCTGAAAAATGTTCTGCACGCGCGCGTCATTCTGGCTGGCGACAAGATGATACGCTGTCATCATGGTTGCGTCTGCCGGTGACAATTCGTTGCCGTGAACGCTGCTGGCGATCCAGGTTGTTCCGGGTAGAGATGAAATCAACTGATCGGCCTCCACCCGGCCAGTGGCGCGAGGATCGGCGAGCGCCTGCATGCCGGCGCGCACCGCGTCCAGCCGAGCGATGTTTTCAGACGACGATATCGCCGCATAGATAAGCGGGCGCCCTTGCCAGGTCCGGCCATATTCCCAGACGCGAACGCGGTCCGGCGCCGCCCTTTCAAGAGCCTCAAAATAAGCCATGATATGGCGTGGCCAGGTGATCCGCTCTCCGATTTTGTGCCCCGCCACATCTTCAAGCGTTGGGATCGCCGCGTCATAGGTTGCGCCCGGCCAGAATTCGAAGTCTTCGTCCTGCGCGCGCGCTACGCTGGCCATTCCCGACAACACGACGATAAGTGAAAGAAGGCGTAGAACGCGTTGGCTGGACAGGATCATTTCAATACCTCAAGAAACTCCGCGCTGTCTCAGCGCGCTTTTGACTAATATGGTGACAGCCAGCGACAGGATCCGTCAATTGGGCGGCGCAGGTTGGGCGCTGACAAACCGCCTTTGCCGACAGACGCTACGCTCCCGTTTTTTTTCGAAACCGCTTAGACTGGTTTTTCACCATCGCCTCCGCCCAGGAGCGCGGCAGCGTCCGCACAAGCCAAGCGGTGAACTTGTTCCATGCGCCGGGAACGTAGACAGCTTTGCCGTTCTCTACCGCATCGATAGCGCCTTCAACGACCGGCTCGGCTTCCATGAACATGTATTTCGGCAACTGCGAAACCAGCCCCCGGGTTGCGTTGACGTCATGAAATTCAGAATAGGTAAAGCCGGGACAAAGCGCGGATGAATTCACATTGGTTCCTTCGCCCTCTGCCGCCAACGATTGAGCAAAACTGACGAGAAACGCTTTTGACGGTCCATAAAGCGTGTGCCCGGAAGATCCCGGCACGAGCCCCGCTAGCGACGCCACCTGAATGATGCGCCCGAAATTGCGGCGCTTCATGCCAGGCAGAAAATGCCGGGTCATCTGGGCGTAGGAGGTCACCATGAGTTCCAGAAACGCCCGGTGCGTTGGCCATTCATTTTCGGTGTAAACTCCCGGCAGCCCAAAGCCCGCATTGTTGATTAGGATATCGACTGGCAAGTCTTCCGACGACAGTCTGTCAAAAACACGCTGCGGCGCGTCCGGGTCCGCAAGATCCGCGGCGATGATCTGCGTCTGGGTTCTATGTTTTTGCTCGAGTTCTTGCGCCAGCTCGCGCATACGGTCTTCGCGACGCGCGACCAAAATGAGATTCGCGCCCTTGGCGGCGTAGCTTCGGGCGAAAGTCGCGCCGATCCCAGCCGATGCGCCGGTGATCAGCGCCCATTTTCCTGTATAATCCATGGACGCCGTTTACCGCGCCGCAGGTTCGCCGTCTACGCATGGTTAATAGAGCCCACGAAGAGACCCTAGCATGACGCTTGCAGGGCATCGGTCGCTTCTGCCGGGCGCATGGCGCGATCAAAGGCGACCGGAGGGGCCGGACGCGTTAGGATTGTTGGATATGGACGCCCTTGAGTTCCTGCTGATCATAGCGGTCTTTGCCGCCGTCCTGTTCTGGTATCTGCAGAACGAAGAACGTAATTCAGACGGCCTGATCGGGCTCTTCTCTCTGAAAGACGACCCCGAGATCGTCAAATCCGGACCCCGCAAATCTTATCGCAAGAAAAATCGGACGGCCAGAAAACCGGCGAGAGCACAAGACGTGTCAGGGGACGCCCCAGGGGTCGCGTACAAGTCCAGTGACGACGCCGAGCGGATGAAACGGCGATTTCGCGCGCAGGATGACGCGCGTTACAAGGTCAAGGACAAGGTCGCCGGGTTCAAGTCAAAACCCTCGCCGCGCCCGGGCCAAAAGTAATCAGCCTCCGACTTGCGCCGCCAGAGCCTGCGCCAATGGCGGCAGCGCCAGCGCCAGCACAACGCTGATCACTAGCCCCGTCAACGCTTTGGCTGCATCCATGCCGACAATCCGGGCTGTCGCGCCGACCGAGCGAATCTTGTCGAGGGTGGCGATGGCGAATTCCCGGCCGGCGATCAGTCCCAGAAACACCCAGGTCGTCGACATCGGGATATTGCTCATTTCCTTGAAGTAAAAAAGCAGGCACGCATAGGTGAAGTCGATAATGGTTGCTGAGCGAATATCTGTGACGTTCGTTTTACTGCGCAAAATCCGCTGAACCGGGCCGCCGCCATTCCAGAATGTGTAACCCAGCAGGATGACCAGAACGGCGAGCCCGGCCCCCGCCTCCAGCATATTCAGCGCCGGTTCTCCAGCGGCGTCGACGCCGCGCGGCAAATAAATGAAAATGTTGGCGAAGTCCTGCATGAGCCAGACTGACCAGAGATAGCCGGTGGTGATCCACTGCAGCAAAACCCACACCGGGGCGTGCTGACGATCAGCGGTCTTGAGGAACCAGCGCTCAAGCGTCGGCGCAAGCATGACATAGATGAGGCCGCCGGTAACGAACGCCACGACATAACCCATTGCCGACTTGACCAGCATGCTTTGCAGGCCCGCCATGGTCGCAAAGCTCGCCAGCACCATGAATGTCGTCGACACCGGGATGCCGAGACGGGTCAGAATCAAAAGCACCAGCGGCGGCACCGCGTGATACCATTGCGGATCAAAGATCGGATATTTTTCCGTATTGTCCAGCCGCCCGAAGGATGGATCGCCGTCATTCAGAATATAGCCAAAGGAAAACACCACAACGAGCACCGTCGCCGCGTACAGAAACAGCGCCCACCAGGGAAGCCGACGGTTGGAATTGATGAACGTCCCGAGAGTTTGTAACGCATCGTTGCCGACAACTGCGTAAGCGGCGAATAGAAAACCGATCGCCGCCCATAGTCCTATATCGATTTCCATGCGAGACCCTTTGACTTTTTCAAGCGAACGCCCGGCGCACAAAGCGCGCTTGCCCTCAAATTCGCGCGCACCCTCTATTTTTTATGTTTCACTATTGTGACAACCCTTGTGTTTTTTGCCAAAAGGCGGACATGGCGGACCAGGAAATCACAAGGACAGGCCCATGAATGACAGCGCGGCGTCTCAATTATGCTCCAGCGACCCGCTGCCTGATGATCATCCGCCAATCCCTGCGGCGAAAATTGGCGTTCTTCTGGTCAATCTCGGCACGCCGGATGCGCCGGAAGCGGGCGCCGTACGGCGGTATCTGCGCGAATTCTTAAGCGATGAGCGAATTGTCGATCTCCCTCGCGCGCTCTGGCTGCCGGTGCTTTACGGCATCATTCTCAATGTCCGGCCGGCGGCGACCGCCCGCAACTACGCCAAGATCTGGCGCGAGCAAAGCAGCGAAAGCCCCTTGCGCTATTATACGCGCGCGCAAGCTGAGGGCCTTTCGGCCCAGTTTGACGGCGCGATGATCGACAGGGCCATGCGTTATGGAAATCAATCAAATGCCACGCGACTCAACGCGATGAAAGAAGATGGATTCGAACGCATTCTAGTTGTCCCGCTCTATCCGCAATACTCGGCAACAACCACGGCAAGCGTCGCCGACGCGGTGTTTGATGCGGTCAAACAAATGCGCTGGCAGCCCGCCATTCGCATCGCCCCGGCGTTTCATGACGAGCCTGCCTATATCAGCGCGCTCGCCGCCATTACCCGCCGGCACCTTGAGGCGCAGGGCTTTACCCCGGAGCGGGTGATCATTTCATTTCACGGTTTGCCGCAACGTTATTTCGACGCTGGCGATCCCTATCATTGTCACTGCGCAAAGACGGCCCGGTTGCTGCGCGCCGCCATGGGCTGGAGCGACGCTTTTGCGCCGCTCGCCTTTCAATCGAAATTCGGCCGGGAGAAATGGTTGGAGCCGGCGACCGAAGACACAATCAGCCTTTTGGCCAGCGAAGGCGTGAAAAAGCTGGCGGTGATCACCCCGGGCTTCGTTGCCGATTGTATCGAGACGCTTGAGGAAATTGATATTGCCGGCCGTGAGACCTTTTTCGAAGGCGGCGGAGAGGCGTTTACCTCCGTCCCCTGCCTGAATGACGCGCCTGAGATGATGACCCTGCTTGATGTCATCGCGAGGCGCGAAGCCGCAGGCTGGCTGCGATAGGCGCCGGATGGAAGTTTTCTATTCTGATCTCT
>JBCBSY010000035.1:0-9597 GCA_039818925.1 Pseudomonadota bacterium
CAGACGACACCAGCGGTTTGTCGGTGTAGCCAAGAACGCCGCGCAGCTTGCCGTTCGCCGCTTCAACAATGGCGTTGTTGACTTCTTCCACAGTGGTGTCGCGCTTTGGCGTGAAAACGAGATCGACGCAGGAAACATTCGCTGTCGGCACGCGAATAGATGAGCCGTCGAGCTTGCCATTGAGGTCGGGCAGGACGAGCCCAACCGCCTTGGCGGCGCCCGTTGACGTCGGAATCATGTTCATCGCTGCGGCACGCGCGCGGTAAAGGTCCTTGTGCATCGTATCAAGCGTCGGCTGGTCGCCGGTATAGGCGTGTATGGTTGTCATATAGCCCCGCTCAATCCCGACAGCGTCATGAAGAACCTTCGCCACGGGAGCAAGGCAGTTGGTGGTGCAGGACGCGTTGGAGACAACCGTGTCGCCGCCGGTCAGGCTTCCGTGATTGACTCCGAAGACGACCGTCTTGTCCGCGCCGGACGCCGGCGCAGAAACCAGCACTCGCTTGGCGCCGGCGTCCAGATGCGCCGCGGCCTTATCGCGCGTCGCGAAAATGCCAGTGCATTCGTAAACAATGTCGACCCCAAGCTCGCCCCAAGGCAATTGCGCCGGGTCTCGCTCGGAAAAGACGCGGATCGGCCCGAGCCCAACATCGATGGTGTCATTGCGGACCTTGACTTCCTGCGGAAATTTTCCGTGTACGGAGTCATACTGCACAAGATGCGCATTTGTTTCGACGGGACCCAGGTCATTAATCGCGACAATGTCCACGCCCTTGCGTCCGGTCTCGACGATTGAGCGGAGCGCCAGGCGTCCGATCCGTCCAAAGCCGTTAATTGCAATCTTGAGCGCCATTCTTTTTCTCCTAACCAATCAACCGTTTTGCCTCAGCGGCGACCGCCTCAGCCGTGATGCCAAAATGTTCAAAGAGATCTCCCGCCGGCGCTGACGCGCCAAAGCCGGACATGCCCACAAAACCGTCGCCAGACCGAAGCATCTGATCCCATCCCTGGCGAAGCGCCGCCTCAACCCCGATGCGGGGCGCATCGCCCAAGACCTCTTTGCGATAGCTTTTCGTTTGCATGGCGAAGAGTTCAAAGCACGGGGCGGAAACCACGCGCGCCCTGACGCCCTCGCCAGCCAATTGTTCACGCGCTTTCAGCGCCAACGACACTTCCGACCCCGTCGCGATCAGCGTTGCATCCCTATCCGCTTCGCCGGCGACGATATAGGCGCCCCGCGCGCTGAGATTATCGTTTTCATGATCGAGCCGCGCCTGTTCCAAGCCTTGACGGGTCAGCGCAATTACCGACGGCGCAGCGATGGTCTTCAGCGCCATCTCCCAGCATTCCGCTGTCTCCACCGCATCGCAAGGTCGATAGACATTGAGGTTCGGGATAGCGCGCAACGCAGCCAGATGCTCCACCGGCTGGTGCGTCGGACCGTCTTCGCCAAGACCAATGGAATCGTGCGTCATCACAAAGACAACGCGCAAGCCCATCAGCGCCGCAAGCCGGATCGACGGACGACAGTAATCGGTAAAGACCAGAAACGTCCCGCCATAGGGAACGACCCCGCCATGCAGCGCCATGCCGTTCATCGCCGCCGCCATCGCGTGTTCCCGAATGCCATAATAGATATAGCGCCCGGCATAATCTTCCGCAGACAGAATATCCAGATTTTTTGTCTTGGTATTGTTCGAACCGGTTAGATCCGCCGAACCGCCAATAGTTTCGTCGATCACGTCATTGACGACGCCCAGCGCCATTTCGGACGCTTTGCGTGTGGCGACTATTTGCGGAGCGTCCGTAAGCGCTTTCTTGTGGGACGCAATCGCTTCCGTCAGAACGCCCGCATAATCGCCCGCCATTGCTGTTTTGAAGGATTCGCATTGCGGGCTGTCGCTGACCCGAACGTCCCAGGCCTCGTGGGCGGCGCGACCCTGCGCGCCCACAGCGCGCCACGCCGACAGCAAGTCTTCAGGGATTTCAAACGGCGCGTGCGGCCAGTCAAGGGCCTTGCGGGCCCCGGCGATTTCGTCCTCGCCGAGGGGCGCGCCATGGCTGCCGGCCGTACCGGCCTTTTTCGGCGCGCCATAGCCGATCACCGTGCGGCAGGCGATCAGGGTCGGCTGATCGGCGATTTTGGCCTTTTCGATCGCTGCGGAAATCGATGCCGGATCATGACCGTCAACCCGCGACGTCGCCCAGCCGCTGGCCGCAAACCGCGCCAATTGATCGGTCGAGTCCGACAACGAGACAGGGCCATCGATCGAGATGTTATTGTCGTCCCACAGGACGATCAGCTTGCGGAGCTTTAAATGGCCTGCGAGCGACAGCGCTTCCTGGCTAACGCCCTCCATCAGACAACCATCACCGGCCATCACATAAGTATGGTGGTCAACCATGTCGTCGCCGAACCGTGCATTTAAATGCGCTTCCGCGAGGGCCATGCCGACGGCGTTGGCAAGCCCCTGCCCTAATGGACCGGTGGTTGTTTCCACTGCAGGCGCGTGGCCGAACTCCGGGTGTCCAGCGGTCTTGCTCCCAAGCTGTCGAAAGTTTTTGATTTCGTCCAGCGTCATGCCTTCGTAGCCGAGCAGATAGCCGAGGGCGTAAATCAGCATCGATCCGTGGCCCGCGGAGAGTACAAAGCGATCCCGATCCGGCCAGGTCGGATTGTCTGCATCAAATTTCAGATGTTCTGCAAACAACACCGTCGCCACGTCCGCCATTCCCATGGGCATCCCGGGATGACCGGATTTCGCTTTTTCGACAGCGTCCATGGCAAGCGCACGGATCGCATTCGCCATCTGTGGAAAATCAGTCCGGTCCGGTCCGGCGCTGGACATGCGCGAAATCCTTTTATCGTTCAAAAAACGCTGATTATTGCGGGGCTTCTTGCATCGCGGCGACGCCGTGGTCAAGGCGCAGCGCGTGGCGGGTGGACAGAATCATCGCTGGGGGCCAAATTGACGGCGCTGGCTGGGCGAAAAAGAGAGAAGAGCATTCATGACCGTGCTTGAAAAAGCCGTGCGAAGTCTGGCGGACGCCATCGAAACCCTCGAATCGCAGCTTGATGCGCGCCTGGACGACGCCGCCGCGAGCGACGAGACGATTGCTGCGGCGCGCCGACAAGCGGGCGCCGCCCGTAAACAGACAGAGCAGGCGAGCAAGGGCGTTTCCGCGGCGATCAACGACCTCAAGGCGCTGCTCGACGAAGGGGGCGCAAACAACGACGCCCCGAACACGCGCAAGAAAGGCGGCGGCGCATGAGCCAGGTGGAAATCCGGGTGAACGGGCGGGAATACCGCGTTACCTGCGAAGAAGGCCAGGAAGACCGGCTTCAGCAATTGTCAGCTTTTCTGGATAAGCGCGTTTCCGCCATGTCCGCCGATCTCGGGCAGATTGGGGATGCGCGGCTCATGCTGCTCGCGGCCTTGACCATTTGCGACGAGCTGTTTGAGGCGCGCGAACGCGCTGAGGATCTGGAGGGCGCGGGCGAAGCGCTCGATGCAGAAACGATTGGCGGCGCCGCCCGCGCGATCGAGGCCGCCGCGAAACGGGTCACTGAAATCTCAACGAAGCTGTCGGCCTAGATCGACAAACCGGTCCGTCAGGACACTTCCTGCGTCTTTCGCACTTCCCGCATCAGCATGCGCTTGGGCAACAATGGAACCAGCATGTAAACAATGCGCCGCGAAAAAGGCACGCCCGCCACCACGTTTAGTTTCCCGCGCAGCATCGCTTTGTAACCGGCCTTGGCCACGCTTCGCGCAGACGCTGTTTTTTGAAACAGGGCCGTTTGTTCCATGCCCGATGTGGAAGCAAACTCCGATTCTGTAGCCCCGGGCAAAAGGGTCGTTACCGTTACGTTTGTCTCGCGTAGCTCCTCCGAAAGCGCATTGCTGAAAGAGGTCACAAAAGCCTTTGTCGCGAAATACACCGCCTGCAATGGGCCCGGCATCTCTCCCGCCGTTGAGGAGACATTCAGGATTTTGCCGTCCCCGCGCTGAACCATACCCGGCAGCAACAGATGGGTAAGCGCCGACAGCGCTACAATATTAACTTGGATCATGCTGCGGTCGAGCCGCCATTCACGTTCAAGAAAGGGGCCGCGCCCGCCGAAACCAGCATTGTTAATCAGTACATCAATGATAATATCCGATCTGGAAATCGCATCAAAAATGCGCTGGGGCGCCGCCTCATCAGAGAGATCTTCTGCGAGTACATGGACGCGAACCCGGTGTTTGCGTTCCAGTTCGTATTTCAGGTCGTTTAGCTTGTCTTCCCGTCTTGCAACAAGCACGAGATCGCCGCCACGTTGCGCATGGATGCGTGCGAATTCCTTGCCGATGCCGCTTGATGCGCCAGTTATCAGAGCTGTTCCCGCCATAAAAGCCTCCTATCGTCTTCGGCCAGATCGAAAACGCGTTGCGGCCAGCATAGCCGTCAAGACCGCCAGCGTCAGGCGTGTTTCACCGTGAGCGATCAAAAAGATCCGATGGCGGCAGTTTTGGTCTCGCCGTTCACGGGAGAGGTGTCTTATCTAAGCGCCGGCAAGTCCGCCGCCCTTTCCTCATCAAGGTAACGCGCCGATATAGGCTTCAGCCCGCCGGTCTCCAGCTCGATCAACAGCGGATTGCCGGTGGGGATCTCGACATGAACAATGTCGTCGTCAGATACATCGAACAGAATTTTGACGAGCGCTCTCAGCGAGTTCCCGTGGGCGGCGACGATCAGCGACTCGCCGTTTTGAAGGCGCGGCGCAATCTCCCTCTCAAAAAAGGGTTGCACCCGCTCCAGGGTGAGTTTCAGCGACTCCGTCGCCGGCACATCACAATCAAACAGTACGTAACGGGGATCGCCGGAAAGATCGAACTCGTCGCCCTTTTCCATCGGCGGGGGCGGAATGTCATAGCTGCGCCGCCAGATCTTCACCTGATCCGCTCCATGCTTCTCGGCGGTTTCCGCTTTGTTGAGCCCCGTCAACCCGCCATAGTGGCGCTCATTCAACTCCCACGCGCGCGTCACCGGCAGCCAAACCCGGTCCATTTCATCAAGAGCTGTCCAGAGCGTTCGGATCGCCCTTTTCAGGACCGACGTATAACAGGCGGAGAATTCCACGCCTTCAGCTTTCAGCAATTGTCCGGCCTTCACCGCTTCAGCCAATCCCTTTTCGGTCACGTCCACATCGACCCAGCCAGTAAACCGGTTTTCAAGGTTCCACTGGCTTTGTCCGTGGCGGATAAGCGCAAGGCGGGTCATGGTCACTCCATTTTGCAGTTTCGCGCCGGCGCGCTTTCTGGAAAGGTGCGCCGTGTGATAGCGCCGCTGATAAAGCTTTGCCACCCCGTAGATGAGACACCGACCTGATGACTGAGACCAACGCCCGCCCGATCCTGACCCTCTCCTGCCCCGACCAATTCGGTATTGTCGCCGCCGTGGCGGGATATCTTGCAGCAGCGGGCTGCAACATTGAGCACAGTGCGCAGCATCATGACAAAGAGACCGGCCTGTTCTTCATGCGCGTTGAATTCGCACGGCCCGATAGCGCACCGTCGCAGCTGGATACGGTGCGCGCCGGCTTCGCTGCCGTCGCCGCCAGGTTCGAGATGGACTGGGCGATCCGCGACGCCGCGCAGCCCGTGCGCGCGTTAATTCTCGCATCGCGTGCGGACCACTGCCTGATCGACCTCCTGCACCGAACCAAACGCGGAGAAGTCAATCTGGAAATATGTGCGGTTGGCGCCAACCACCCGCAATTTGAAACCCTCGCGGGGCAGTATGGCGTCCCTTTTTATTATTTGCCGGTGAGCAATGAAACGCGAGACGAACAGGAGCGCGCGATTCGTGCGCTCATAGAGGACAAAGACATCGAACTTGTGATTCTCGCGCGCTATATGCAGGTTTTGAGCGATGACTTCTGTTCCGCCTATCCGGGACGGGTCATTAATATCCATCACTCCTTTCTGCCGAGCTTCAAAGGCGCAAAACCTTATCATCAGGCCTTCGCGCGCGGCGTGAAGCTGATCGGCGCCACAGCGCATTTTGTGACGCCCGATCTCGACGAAGGGCCGATTATTGAACAGGAGGTAGAGCGCGTTGACCACGCCATGACGCCGGAAGATTTTGTGCGCATCGGCCGCGACGTCGAACGGCGCACGCTGGCGCAAGCCGTGCGATGGTATTGTGAGCGGCGCGCTATGTTAAACGGTCAGAAAACCGTTATCTTCAGATAAAGACGGGATTTCACTTAATAGCCAGGGAAAGGTTCGCGCCATGAAGAAGAAAATCACCGCTCTTGCGCTTCATGGCGGCGCCGGCGCGCGCAAGGGCCGCGATTATTCCAAAGCGGAAACCCATCTTCTGGCGCTTGCCGAACGTGGGCAAACGCTGCTCGGCGACGGCGCCGCGGCGATCGATGTGGTGGAAGTGCTGGTCGCGGAAATGGAAAGTTCCGGCCTTTACATCGCCGGCAAGGGATCGGCGCCGAACAAGGCCGGTTACGCAGAACTGGACGCATCGATCATGGCGAGCGAGTGGCCCGATGCGCCGGAAGGCGCGCTGGCGCGCAAGGCCGGCGCCATCGCCGCCGTGAAACACTTGAAACACCCGATCAAAGCAGCACGCGCGGTCATGGACGACACGCCCCACGTAATGCTCGCCGGGCGCGGCGCGGAAAATTTCTGTTCGCGCAAAGGTTTTGAATTCATCGACGACCCGGAAGCCTATTATGTCGTCCCGATCGGCGTGGAACCCGCTGAGATGACCAAGGCCGAACTCGGGCACGGCACTGTTGGCGCCGTTGCACTCGACGTTGACGGGCGCATCGCCGCAGGGACCTCAACCGGCGGCGTCTTCGGAAAACTGGAAGGACGGGTCGGCGACACGCCGCTGATCGGTTCGGGAACCTGGGCCGATGAGTATGTCGGCGCCTCATGCACCGGGCTCGGCGAATATTTCATTCTCGCCGGCGGCGCGCAGGATGTGGCGAGCCGCGTGCGTTATCAGGGGTCGGATCTCAACCAAGCGACGGCAGGTCTGATCAAGGACGTCGCCAAGCTTGGCGGGGACGGCGGCGTGATCGCCGTCTCAAGAGACGGCGAGATATCTTTTTCCTGGAATTCCGACGGGATGAAGCGCGCCGGCTTCGGCATGAACCAGGATCTCTTCGCGGCGACGTTTTAAGGGCGCTCCTCGCTGACAATCTCAAGGTCCCGCCAAACGAGACGGTGGTCAGAGCTTTCCACCGGAAAGCCCGGCCCGACAAGATTATAGTAAGGTGCCTCCGGCGCGGGCCAGAAAACGCCGGAAGCCCGTTCCTTAAAGCCTGCTTTAGAATACAACACATAGTCGAGTTTCAGATTGCCGACGCTTGTCTCCTGATCGTCAGAGAAATCGGAAGTGTCAATCGCCGGGTCGCCTTCATGGGTGTCATTGACGGCGCCCTGGGCTGCAGCGGCTTGCGCCCCGCCTTCACTTTTCGGAAAGGGCGCCCTCGCAACTTGCGGCGCGTTTATCAATTGACCGATTGCGCCTGGAACCGACCCGCCATCATGGGGGTCGGCGTTTAGATCGCCCATAATGACAAATCGCGCGCCGTCCGCCAGACCGCCGTCTCCGCCCTGATCGTCATAAGTGTAGTCAGCGCCGGCAATATAATCCGCCCAAAGACGGATTTCGTCATGATTGCGCTTGCCGTTCCGGTCTTCCGCGCCGTCAAAGCTCGGCGGCGTCGGATGACTCGCCAACACGTGCACGGGTAAATTGTCGATCAAAACCGGAATACTCGCATGTGTCTTCGAGGATAGCCGGAAGACTTTCAGCGCCTCTGTACTATACCAATCATCCGGACTGAGCGTTGCCGGGTCATCGGGCAACAGCGCGCCCGGCATGTCTATCCAGCGAAATCTTTGAAACGTCCTGACGCCCGCTTCATCGATAGGATATTTTGACAACAGCACAAAAGCGTATTGCCCAGGAAACAGGCCAAAGCCGAACGCGTCGCCGCCATAGCCCGGCTCTCCCGGCGTAATCGACACGACGCCATCTCTGTTGAGATCATAGCCGGAGGGCTGTCCCGTGTTCGACGGCGCCAGGTAGGCATAGGAATAAAAAACCGGCTCAGCGCCGTTCCAGCCTCGCGCCAAATAGTTCTCCTGAAACAGCCGCAGCGCTTCGCCGCCAGCGTCATAATCAAACTCGCTTAGAAGCAGGACGTCCGGCGCGACACGCTGGATTATTTCGGCGACCTTCTGGGCCTGGACACTTTCAGACGTCTGCAGATCAGCGATCAGCCCGCCCTCCACGGGGCGATTGAGATAGGCGTTGAAAGCGGCGAAACGGATCGTCTTTTCCGCATGCGTGTCCTGCGCAGTTTTTGCGCAAGATGTCATACAGGCCAGCGCCGCCAGAATAGCCACAAAACGCATCGCGCGCCCCTTTCGTTCCGCTCAGGCCATGTCTTTGCCTTTCATATGCGCGATTTGCAACTCAAGCCGTTTGATTTCACGCAGGACACGGTTTGATTCCATCCGCATCCAGAACCAGACTTTCATGAACGCCACCATGGTTGCGAGAAACCACGCACCGCCGCCCCATAAGAGTTTGGCATTCACATCGACAACCGTAAAAAATTTCCAGGCCGCATAGAAAAACGTGATATTTATAATCGTGCCGACAATGAGACTCATCGACGATACCCACGCCATGCGTCCCTGAAACACCGATTTGAACTGGCCGATCAGGCCCTGCTCACCAAACTCGTTGAGCATCTCGCGGTCGTCAGCGCTTAATGCTTCTTCAATTTTTCGATCAAGGTCATCCATCACTTGGTTCCTCCTTCTAGCGCAGCGCGCAGTTTGCGCCGCGCATGCATCAGGCGGGTTTTGACCGTACCCGCCGGAACGTTTAGCGCGGCGGCGATTTCCGCAACGCTGAAGTCTTCAAGATAAAAAAGCGCCACAGCCGCGCGCTGCTCTGTGGGCAGGCCGGCAATGGCGGCGCGCAAAGGGGCGCCGTCAGCAGCTGATTCCATCTGTGCGGCCCCGCGCATGTCAGGTTTGGGTTCCGCCGCATAGGCGTCTCCAAGCCGGCGATCGCGCTGACGGCGACGGATCAGGTCCGCCGCCCGGCGGCTGACGATCCTGTATGCCCAGGCCGGGAACAGGCGCGCATCATCGAGCCGGTGTAGCCCTTTTGCGATGTCGGCCCAGGCTTCCTGCACCAGATCCTGTGCGCCATCCGTATCGCCGATCAGCCGGTAGGCATGGGCCAGCAATTTCGGTTGCCAGCGCCGGGCGAGCTGCGCAAACGCCTCTTTACCGCCGGTGCGCGCCGCGGCCGCAAGGTATTCGTCAAGGACGCGTTCTGCCTGACGGCCCATGCCTTTCGCCCTCCCTGACGCTTCGGTGTTCCATGACCAGCGGTTATTCCTGACTTAAGTCGTCAAGCTGCGCAAAACGGTTCAATGGGAGACTTCGCCAGCGCTCCGCACAGGAGCTGAGGTCTTTGAATTCAGGCGGAATTTACGGCTTCCGTCATGTCTTCGTGTCGATCAAGGTGCTCTTCGCCATAGATTTCATCAACAAGATAGAT
>JBCBSY010000036.1:0-9424 GCA_039818925.1 Pseudomonadota bacterium
GCCTTGCGGCGACCGAATTTGCGTTGCTTTTACCGGTCATGGTGACGCTTTTTTTCGGACTGGTCGAAGTCTCTGACGCCATGACGGTCAACCGCAAGGTGGCGATTTCCGCCAACACGCTTGCGGACCTGGTCGCCCAAACAGAGCAGATCGAAAAAAAGCGTCACCATGACCGGTAAAAGCAACGCAAATTCGGTCGCCGCAAGGCCGCTTTCGGCTCTTGCGAGTTTACGAAGTTCTGCTGTAAACGTCTGTTTCATGGCGTACTGCTCAATTAGTCCCTGTTGTTAAGCTCATAGGGCTCGTTGCGGAAAATCGCCGTTGAAACAATGCGGCGTTTATTCGTTCCAGGCTCGGCGAGGTTCAAGCCAATCGCCGGATTCAGCGTCTGATAGATATAACAGATCCGAACTCGAACGATTTGCAACTCATCGCCAGGATTGAACGGAAGCGCATCAATGTCGTCCGGAGGCGCGTCAGCGCAGGTCGCTGGCGTTGTATCGGCGGCGAGTTCGGTAAATGTATTATAGGTGTCGACTTCAATCGTCAGTCTGTTGGTGCATCCGCCAAAGGATTTTACAACATTGCAGATATCATCATACATGTCGTCAAACTTGTCCTGGGCGTCTCCAAAAGATTTCTGGACTTGTCCTGTCTTGATGCGACGTGCCGCATCGCCGACGGACGCATCAACGATAGAGTTGGCGAAGAAAAACCAGCCAACTTCAAATGTTGAAAACATCATTGTCAGAAAAAGTGGCGCGACGATTGCGAATTCAACCGCAGTTGAACCATTGCGATCCTTGCCAAAGCGCCGTTTCGCTTGACGCTTGCGCCATTGATGTCTGAGGAGTCCCATCATCGGTGCGGCGCCCTACTTACTGATGTGTAGATCGACGAGGTCGGCGGCGATCTCACCGAATGCGTCTTCCAGTTCTTCGCCGGTCACGGCGTCATGGAAGTAGGGTTCGGTCGGTTTTGACGCGCACGCCTTGAACACCGCTTCGGTGCTCGTACTGTCGAGGCCGAACATGATCGTATAGATCAGATAACCTTCTTCCTTCATGCGATGACAAACACGCAGGAGCTTGTTGTCGAGCTCGTCGCGCATCTCGTCGCGCGTGTCGATTCCTGTTCCCATACGGCTTTCAATGGCAAAGCCATATTGGCCGGGCGACGTATCCCAGTGGGTGCTGTCCGAGCCAACGTAATTGTTCCCGTCGGTCATGATGACGATCGCCTTCTGCCACTTCTCGTAATCAGCGTCGCCGGGGCCAACTCCCTCAGTGAAGGGGGCTTCGGGCGAGAGCAATCGCCATCCCCAGGCTGCGCCATGGGCGATATCGGTTGTGCCGTCTGCGTTGAGGGCGTTCACATGGTCCAGAATCGTTTGCTTGGTGTCCGTCAGCGGGAGGATGGGTTTTGGACAATTATGTTCCGGCCCGCGCGATCCGTCGTTGGAATTCGGCGTGTCATATTTGCCCAGATAGGTCGATGTTGCAGAATCCCACCAGCCGACATAAGCGGAACGGAAGATATATTCCTGTTTGCCCCGTCCGTGACTTGCTGAATCACCCGCATCCAGGCCAGTTTCAATACTGAGATCGTTCACGAACTGTTTGAACGCAGCGTCTGTCACCACATCGTCCAGAACATTTCGGAAGTAGTTAACAACCGTCGCATACTTGTCGAACTGTGCGTTGTTGTAATTGGTGTAGTTGTTATCGTTTACAAAATACCGGTTGCCATACGCACTTTCATTGATTGTACCGGAAGTGTGCGAGTCATCGCCGTCGGGATCGTCAAAATAATACCCGACCCAAGGCGTTCCATAGGACGTGGTGCCGGAGACAAGGCTGCCGCTGCTGCTGTCATAGGCGTCATCGTCTTCGCAGTCCGGATTGTTGTTACAATCGGGCTCGTCCGGCAGGAACACAGGAACCCATTTGAAGTTGTTGGAATCAGACAGCGCACTGGTGGAGAGTCTGAAACCCGGCGCGTCGTCAAAAGCATCGTAATTGCGCAAATCTTGCGGGTTTGTGCTCGAAGCATAATCCGACGGCATGTTAAACGCTGTCGTAATATCCGAAGAGGTGATGCTGGCGCCGGGCGCGACATCCAGTTCGTCAAGCGGGTAGGGGCGAGACTCCACGCAACCAGCCCAATTATAGCCAGGCGTCGTGTCGTAAAGCCTGAAGTGATTAACTTTTGTGCTAAGGTCGATATTACCGGAACCGTCAGTGTGAAAGAAGCGGGCGCCGTGATAATAAGCGTCCGCATTGGTGTCGGCCCAACTATTGCTCCAGCTCGAAGCGCCGGCAGCGTTTACATGCGCGTTAAACGGCACCACGCCAATTTTGATGTTTTCGCTTGTAGCTTTATCGCCATACATTACGTCCAGCATCACATCGACGGCGTCTTTCAGGCTGTCGATTTTGTCAACGCCGTCGATTTCTTCGCCCATAGAGCCTGTTACGTCGAGAACCAGCGCAAGTTCGACGCGGCCCGTGCCGCGCTTCGTAATTTCAACGCACTTGTCGATGTCGAGATTTTTAATCCCGGCGACGCCCAGCAGATAGGTGTCGATTTTGCCAGTGATGCAGGTGGCCACAACGGCGTCGTTGTCGAGCGCAAACTCAATGTTCCAGCCAGGTTCGAGATTTTGTTCGTAGTTGAAATTGGCGGCGAAGAACTTTCGGCCATAGTCCTTTAACTCTGTATCTGTCAAATCCGGATCTTCGGCGGCAAGTTGCGCCAATGCGAGAGACGCCGCATCCATAGATTCGATCATATCCGCACGCACCGCGTTCCAGCGTGAGTAATCAACGGCGCCGCCTGCAAACAAGAAGAGCACCGTCGTCATAAACGCAAACAGGAAAACAATATTGCCGTCCCTGTTGCCTGCAAAGTCTTTGATCGCCGGTTTGAAAACGTTGAGCGTGCATTTTGACGCTGAACGGCTGCTATCGCCGGCTATACCGGTTTTCGTGACCAGCATAGGAATCTCTCCGCAACTTGTTGTGCACGGCGCAGATTGCAGCGTTTGTCGTTAAGGGCCCGTAAGGAAACGTAGTTAACTGAAGCAGAATATGTAAAAATGTATTTTTTGCAGAAGCGCGCTTGAAACCTTTTCTCAAATGTGTGGAAGACGGGCTTCGTGCGATATTCTCCATTAATCCACGACGCCCAATTGTTTTGGAAACGCATTTTTTTGCTTCGCGAGATCAGCTTTCGCGCAATGGCGCGGCATTTGCGGCTCAACGAAGCGACTGCGAAGAGTTGGCGATCCGTGTGGTTAACGCGACCACAAACACCGGGCTTTCCGATATTTCAGCGCTCGAAACCGTCGACTTTTTGCTGCAAAGCGGCGCGGGCTATACATCGGAATAACGCCAGGCAAATCGGGCCGTTAGGGAAGCTCCATGTCCTTGTAACGAGTGCAAGTGATAACAAAGATGGCGGCGCTTACGGAAAGAAGGCGGGTTTAGGCAGGGTGTTTTGCTGCGACGCCCGTGATTGCCGAAGTCTCTATGGTTTTAGATAATCTAGCGAAATCAACGATATAGTTAGTAAACTTCAAGCCGGATCCCATTAGGAACAGCTAGGCGCGACGCCCCCAAGATTACATAAAATGACTGAACAATCCGCTTGAATCCGTGTTATTAACCATATGCGTTATGTCCACATGGAGGGGGATTATGGCTCATAAATTTGCATTGCGCTTGGGCGCAGCGATATTGCTCCTGTCAGGATTTTCGACCACCCAGGTCTTGGCTGCGGGACGGTGCGGATATTCCTTCCCTGTGGACGCGCCAACGACCCTCGCCAAGGTGGCGCGCGCATGCAACGTATCGCTGGCGGCGCTCCGCGAAGCCAATCCGGGCGTTGACCCCGCTTATGTCTCGCCGGGGGAGCATCTGGCGGTGCCGGACGAGATTGACAACGCGGCGGATGTTCCCGCCGGCGACGCGAATGTCGGCCTGGGGAACATCGAGGCAGCGGCGGCGCCAATCTACCGTTACGTCGAGTATACAGAACCAGCGCGTTCAGGCAGTCAAGCGAGCGGTCAAGGCAAGACGCAATCTTTGGCCTATGGATCGGCGACGTCGCCATATTATGTGCAGGCGAGCACTTTCAACACGCGCCCCTATTTTAGAGAGAACGAAACACTCAGCTATCAAAAACGCTCAGCGGCGCGGATTCGAAACGCCGGCGTTCCGATCACGACAACCTCTCCCGCCACATTGGCTCCGATACGCAACATCCCTCAGGCGGCTGTTGAGATTTCTATCACCAATGATCTTCCGCCGGCAAAGTTGAATGGCGGTGCGCTATCGCCCTTGATGGAGTGTTCCGTTTGGCGCCGCCAGAGCGATGGCAAAATCGCGCAAGTGCGTGAATTCAAACCAGCGCCGGAAGGACGCGAAACGCCGATTCATTGCAAGAACATTGCGACGACGTCGTCAAGCGCATATTCTCCACGAGCAGTGTTTGCACGCTCCGCTTATAACTCATTGCCGCCACTTGCAGAAATTGCCGTGGTCGAAGGATTTGTCACCGATGCGAATGCGGAGTGTGTGACGGTTCTCAGCGAAGACGGCGCCGTTTGGCGGGTTGGTGTTGATCTTGCGCCGATGGAATTGCTTGGCAAGAACGCCACCATCTGGGCTGAAGTCACCGATGAACGATCTTGTGACGGCCTGGTTCTGAGCCATGCGGTTTACGCCGAGCGGGTGCGGTAACGTCAGGCGAAAGCACTAGTTTTTAGCATTACGACTACCGAATGGCGACCAGCCCCAGGAATGCCAGCGTGCAGTCATAAATATGCTACGCTTTGGAACTTAGATCCTTGGTTTCAGGTTTCTTGTTCGTTCAGGTCGCGTAATGCCCGTTGCAATGTTGAGATCGACTTTACGCCGTCAGGTCGAGAACCGGCTTGACCGCGCCGCAAAGGACTACCTAGAAAACGATAACCTGACGAAGACCGACTTTTCTGAATCGGCTGGCGAGGAAGCGCTGTCTCCGCCGCAATCGGTTTCCTGGCGAATTTTCAAAAACCCTGTGACACTGTTTATCGGTGGGGTCGCTGCGGTGATTCTGGAGCTTGCGGAGCCGCGGGTGCGCACCGGTGTTTGGGAAAACACCAGTTTTCGTGTCGATCCTGTAGCGCGTCTGAGGCGCACCGGAATGGCCGCAATGACAACGGTTTACGGCCCTAAAAGCCGTGCGATGAAAATGATTTCCCGGGTCAACCAAATCCATGACCGGATCGAAGGGCGAACGCCGTCTGGCGTCGCCTTTCGGGCCAGTGATCCGGCATTGTTGACATGGGTGCAGGCGACAGCGGCATTCGGATTTATCGAGGCCTACAGCACCTATGCGACGCCCCTCAGCGATGCGGATCGTGACCGCTATTATCGCGAGGCGAACACTGCCGCGGTTCTTTACGGGGCCGTCAATGCGCCGCGATCGCTGTCAGACCAGCAAGCGCTTTTTGTGGAAATGACGCCGAAGCTGGAAGCATCCAAAACAATTTTTGAATTTCTGCGGATCATGAAGAGCGCAAGGGCGTTTCCGCAGCCCGCCCAGATTGCGCAACATTCATTGGTGCGGGCCGCGGTCGAGCTGACGCCCGCGCCGGTGCGGGCCATTTTGGGGCTCTCGCCGCGTCACGGGTTGCGTCCGCTGGAGGGCCGGGTGGTGCGCCGCATGGCGCGCCGTGCGGATCGGCTGTTGCTGCGCTCTGGTCCCGCAGCGGCGTCCTGCCGGCGCCTCGGGTTGCCGGAGGACTATCTCTATGAACGCAAATGACGCGCTGAGTAAGGGGTAAAAGCCCCTCTGATTCCCGTTCGGGTTTGCGCCGCCGCTCCAAGCGGACTAAGGAAGCGGCAGATTCAATCTGGAAGTTTTCATGACCGCTATTACGCCTGAAATCGTCGCTGATCACGGCCTTAAGCCGGAGGAATATGAGCGCATCAAGACGCATATGGGCCGTGCGCCCAATCTAGTCGAGCTTGGTGTTTTCTCCGTCATGTGGTCCGAACACTGCTCGTATAAATCGTCCCGCCGCCACTTAAAGAAACTCCCGACAAGCGCGCCCTGGGTGGTGCAGGGCCCCGGTGAAAACGCGGGCGTTATCGATATCGGGACGGACAAGGACGGGGTTCCCTTGGTCGCAGTTTTCAAAATGGAGAGTCATAACCATCCGAGTTTCATAGAGCCGTATCAGGGCGCAGCGACCGGCGTGGGGGGCATCATGCGAGATGTCTTCACAATGGGCGCCCGGCCTGTGGCGAATATGAACGCGCTTCGCTTCGGCGACATCAGCCACCCGAAGACCCGGCATCTGGTTGCAGGCGTTGTTGCGGGGATTGGCGGCTATGGCAATTGCATGGGTGTGCCGACCGTGGGCGGCGAGACCAATTTCCATGCCGGATACAATAGCAACATCCTTGTCAATGCGATGACGGTCGGCATCGCTGAGAAAGCTAAGATTTTCTACTCCGCAGCCCGCGGGGCCGGCAATCCAGTGGTGTATGTTGGCTCCAAGACGGGCCGTGACGGCATTCATGGCGCCACAATGGCGTCCGCTGAGTTTGACGATGCGTCGGAGGAAAAACGCCCGACTGTTCAGGTCGGCGATCCGTTTACAGAGAAATTGCTGCTGGAAGCCTGTCTGGAACTGATGGCGTCCGACGCCATTATCGCCATCCAGGATATGGGTGCGGCGGGACTGACGTCGTCGTCGGTGGAAATGGCGGCCAAGGGGGGCGGCGGGTTCGAGCTTGATCTCGATCATGTCCCTCAGCGCGAAGACGGGATGACAGCGTATGAAATGATGCTCTCTGAATCGCAGGAGCGCATGTTGATGGTGTTGAAGCCCGGCCGTGAAGACGCCGCACGGGCGATCTTTGAAAAATGGGGCGTTGATTTCGCAGTCATCGGCGTTACGACGGATACCGGCCGTCTCGTCATTAAACACAAAGGCGAACTGGTCGCCGACATGCCGGTGCCGCCGCTCGCCGACGATGCGCCGAACTATGACCGTCCTTACGAACCGGCGGCCAAGCCTGAACCGCTTGGTGATCCGTTAGTAACCTATCGCGAGGCCGAAGCGGTCCTGCGCGCGCCCGGAAAGTCGGAGGATGAATTACGCAAGATTGCGGACGCCCTGATCGCGGACCGGCTTTCCGATGGAAATCTGGTCGATGGCGTCGGCATGATCGTCCGGCCGGATGAAGTGCGGATTTATGCCCGCTCGAAGCCGCAAGGCGTGTCTTTTGACGGATTTGATGAAGCCGCGCGGAATCTTGCCGCAGGCGGCGTTGTCGAAACTGCCGAGGTCGAGCAGCGAGAAGAACAATTGTCGCTTTGCGACGCGCCGGGCGGCGATACGATGTTGACGGCGCTTGCACGGTTGATGGCCGCGCCGGACCTTAGTTCCCGCCGCTGGATCTGGGAGCAATATGACCACACGGTGATGGGCGATACGGTGATTGCGCCGGGCGGAGATGCGGCTCTCGTGCGCATACATGACACGACCCGTGCTCTTGCGATCTCAACTGACGTGACGCCGCGCTATGTTCAGGCCGATCCGCATGAAGGGGGCAAACAGGCGGTTGCGGAAACCTATCGCAATATCTGCGCAACAGGGGCGGCGCCCCTCGCCATCACCAATTGCCTGAATTTTGGAAATCCCGAGCGCCCGGAAATCATGGCGCAGTTTGTCGGCGCCGTCGAAGGCATGGCGGAAGCTTGCGAAGCGCTGAACTATCCGGTGATTTCAGGCAATGTTTCACTTTACAATGAAACTAACGGTCAGGCGATACCGCCGACCCCGGCGATTGGTGGCGTCGGCGTGATCGAAGATGTGGCGAAAGCGGCGCGTGTGGGCGGGGCCGAAGCGGGCGAGGAGCTGATCGCGATCGGCGTGACTCGCGGCTGGTTGGGCCAGTCCCTTTATCTCAAGGAATTGTTTGGACTGGAGGAAGGCCCGCCGCCGCCGGTAGACCTTGAAAGCGAACGTAAAACGGGCGAGCTCATCCGTAAACTGATCGATGAAGGACTGGTCACGGCCTGTCATGACGTCGCCGATGGCGGTCTATTGGTTGCATCGGCGGAAATGGCCCTTGCGGCGGGCCGCGGGCTTAATCTGGCGACGCCTGTGAAAACAAGACAGGCCGCATTCTGGTTTGGCGAAGACCAGGGCCGCTACCTTGTCGCCGCCGCGCCGGCAGCTGCGGACACGCTGTTGTTGAAAGCAGCGATGGCCGGCGTTCAAGCCTCGAAGATCGGTCGGTTTGGCGGGCCAGACATTCTTCTCGATGACAGGGATGCGCTCTCCCTCCTTGATTTATCGGATATTTTTGAGGCCACTCTGCCGGATACCATGAACGCGCTTAATGTAAAGGAGACCCAAGCAATGCCAATGGCTGGCGACGACATCAAAAAGCTTATCCTCGAGGCGCTCCCGGACGCGGAAATTGAACTTGAAGACCTTGCGGGCGACAATGACCATTGGCGGGCGCGAATTGTTTCCGCCGCCTTCAACGGCAAGTCGCGCGTGCAGCAGCACCAACTCGTTTATCGCGCGTTGAAGGGCCGGATGGGCGGGGAACTCCATGCGCTGGCCCTGGAGACAGAAGCAAGGGATTAGCATCGTTGATGCGTAGTTATACAAATCTCAGCACAATTGCGATTCTGACAGTTTTGGCTGCGTGCGGCCAGGAAACGTCAAACGTCCATGAACCGGCGCCAAAGCCGGAAGTTTCCTACCCCGCACCCGATATCCCCGCCTTAATGGCGGCGGCGAACATTCCCGGACTCGCCATTGCGGAAGTAAACGATTGCATAGCAAGCGACGCGTCGTTTTACGGTGTCGTGGACGTTGAAACTGGCGATCCGGTGAGCGCAGATACCGTCTTCGAAGCGGCGTCGCTGACAAAAACGATTTTTTCGCTGGTTGTGAACCAGCTGGCGGATGAAGGCGTCATCGATCTTGATGAACCCCTGTCGGAGCGTTTCGAATATCCGCGCGTCAGTGATCAGGCAGGCTATGCGCGCCTTACGCCACGGATTATCCTGGCGCATCGATCCGGATTTCCAAATTGGGCTGGCGATCCGACGGACGAAGAAACATGGGGCGACATCGACTTTAAAAATCCGCCGGATACACAATTCGGCTATTCTGGAGAGGCTTATCAGCTTCTTCAGGCCTATGTTGAAGACCGCACAGGCAAGACATTTGATGAATTGTTCGAAGAGCGGGTACGCGCGCGCATGCCGAGGACATCACTTTTCGCGCCGCATCCGGATGTGGTGACCGCCTATGGCCATGACAAAAACGGCGGCAAGGAGGACGGACGAGCGCTGATTGCCCCGGCGCGCGCCGGCGCTGCATTTTCGGCCAATTCTAACGCAGGCG
>JBCBSY010000037.1:0-9406 GCA_039818925.1 Pseudomonadota bacterium
GGCCACGGCTGCGCGAGCCGGTCGGGCGGCCGGTTTACTTGCGGCGCTTCTTCTCGTCGAGCTCGATCGCTCCATACGCTTTTTCGTAGCGCTGGACGGATTGGGCGAGGGCGAGGGCGAGGCGCAGGTCCTGACCTTTACAACCAATGTCGGGGACGAGGCGATGGCGGGACCTGATCACGCACTTGTTTTCCGGAAAGACCCTGAAACCAACGAGGGCGCGCCCTATATCGACATACGCGCCGGGCTGGAGGCGCGAATCGCTCGGGCGGTGTTCTATGACCTTGTAGCGCTGGGCGAAACTCGCGAGATAGACGGCGAGAAAATTTTTGGCGTTTGGTCTGGCGGCGTCTTCTTTCCGTTTGAGCCGGCCAGCGAGGTTTATGCCTGAACAAGATGGCGGCGGTCCCGATGAACAAAAGCGCTGAGATCGACGGCTTACGCGCGCGCATCGAAACAAATCTCGCGCGCGCGCAGGATGTGCGCGAACTCTTCCGCGAGATCAATCCGCACTTGGTTGGCGACAAGCTGTTCGAGGATCGCTGGAGCGACATACGAAAAGACGCCGCTGTTTTGGTGCCGCTCATTCAACGGTCGGCCGGCACGCATGTGATCCTGACGGTGCGTTCTTCTGATATGCCGTCTCATGCCGGACAGATCAGCTTTCCCGGCGGCAAGGCGCACCCTGAAGATGGCGGCCCGGTCGACACCGCCCTGCGCGAGGCCTACGAGGAAGTGAACATTCCTCCGAGCGCAGTTGATGTTGTCGGATCGCTCGGCATTCACAAGGGCGGTCTTGGATTTTCGGTGACGCCGGTGGTCGGCTTTGTTGATCCGCAAACGAACCTGCAACCCTGTCCGCGCGAGGTTGATGAGATTTTCGAGGCGCCGATCGACTTTATCGCTGACCTTTCCAATCACATCACGGAACAGCGCACGCATCGGGGCGTTTCCTATAACATGTTTGCGATCCCCTATGGGCGGTATCACATATGGGGTTTGACCGCCGGCATTTTGCGCACCTTTGCGCAAGCGTTGCAGACGGAGCCGCAGTCATGACCAATGCTGCGGCGCTTCTTCCGTTAACGTCGGATCAGCGCCGCCATTTTTCATGGCTGGACGCGCCGCATCTGAAAAGCGTGGTCGCTGCGCTGGAGGCCGCCGACCCCGGCGGGGCGCGTTTTGTCGGCGGTTGTGTTCGTGACAGCCTGATGGGTATCGCGCCGAAAGATTTCGACATGGCGACCCGTCTACCGCCCGACGCCGCCATGACAGCACTCAAAACTGCAGGACTTGGCGTTGCGCCGACGGGCATCGACCACGGCACGGTCACGGCGATTTCCGATCATCAGGGCGTCGAGGTGACGACCTTGCGTGCTGATGTTTCCACCGATGGGCGCCGCGCGACGGTCGCATATACGCGGGACTGGGCGACGGATGCAGGACGGCGCGACTTTACTATCAATGCGATCTATTTGACGCCGGGCGGTGAGCTTTATGACCCGGTGGGAGGCGTTGCGGACAGCCGGGCGCGGGCGGTGCGGTTTATCGGCGAGCCGCAAGCGCGCATTCGTGAGGACTATTTGCGCATCCTGCGTTTCTTCAGATTTTCGGCGCGGTTTTGCACAACATTCGATGACGCCGGGCTCGCCGCTTGTGCGACGCTGCGGAGCGGGCTGAAAAACTTGTCAGCGGAACGCATCGGCGCGGAGATGTCGGGCGTTCTCAGCTTGCCGCGCGCGGGGATGGCGCTGAGCGCGATGTCGGAAACGAAAATTCTCAAGGAAATCTGGCCGGCGCCGCCCGATCTTGACGCAGCAGACCGGATGAAAGCTGCTGATCCGCATGCGTCTGCGCCGCTGATGCTGGCGGCGCTTTATGGCGAGGCTGGCGCAGGGCTTGGCGCAGCCTTGCGCCTTTCCAATGCGGAGAAGGCCATACGCACACGCGCATTGACGGCTGTTGCTCAAATAGATGCTTCGCTGTCTGAACAGCAGATGCGTGCGCTGATTTATCAGCAGGGCAAGGACGGCTTTGCCGACGCGCTATTGCTGGCGGCGTCGCACGGCGTCGTTTCGCCTGCGGATTATCACCGGATGCGGGCGTATGCGGACGGCTATACGCCGCCGCCATTGGCGATTTCAGGAAAAGATATTGTCGCTGCTGGGATAGTGCCCGGGCCGCGGGTTTCGAAACTTCTTAAGGCGATAGAGGCGCTTTGGATTGAGGAGGACTTTCCGGAACCCGCGCGCCAGAAGGAAATTCTCGCCGCAGCGCTGGCAAAGTCCTGATCCTGATTTTTAATAGGTCAAACTGATGTCCGGGTGATTTGACCCAGGGCCCAAGAAACGATTTTATGCCTGAATCGCAACACCGTGGGAGGAACTTGGTGATGATGGGATTGATGATGGACCGGCCGCTACTGACGACCGAGATCCTCAAGCATGCGGTGCGTAACTTTCGGAACACTGAACTCGTCACCCGAACGGTGGAAGGACCCGTTCATCGCTATACAATCGCCGATAGTGAACTGCGTATCCGCAAGCTCGCTAATGCATTGACCGAACTCGGCGTGAAGCGTGGCGACCGGATCGGGGTGATTGGCTGGAATACCTACCGACAGTTTGAATTGTATTACGCGGTGGGCGGACTTGGCGCCGTTTTGCATACGGTCAATCCGCGGCTTGGGCCGGAAAACGCCGCATTCGTCATCAATCACGCGGAAGACGATTTTCTGTTTTATGACACGACCTTCGCGCCGCTTGTTGCGGCCCTCAAACCCAACCTGAAGAGCGTACGCGCATATTGCGTCCTGACCGATGAAGAAAACGCCGGCGAGGCTGCGGACGGCGCCAATATTTATGAGAGCCTTGTCGCCAGCGGCGGCGAGACATTTGATTGGCCGGAATTTGACGAGAATACCGCGGTCGCAATGTGCTACACCTCCGGGACAACAGGCGATCCGAAGGGCGTGGTCTACAGTCATCGCGCGCTCGTGCTGCAGTCTTTTGCGAGTTGTCTTCCCACGGCGTTGAACGTTCAGGAAGGAGATGTGTTGTTGCCGGTTGTGCCGATGTTCCACGTGAATGCGTGGAACACGCCCTATTCAAGTCTTCTTGTCGGTCTCAAACAGGTGTTTCCGGGTCCCCGTCTCGACGGCGAGGGCCTCTACGAAATGCTGGATACGGAGAAAGTCACGTTCTCCGCTGGCGTCCCGACCGTGTGGCTCGGGCTTCTTCAGTATCTGGAAAAGACCGGCAAGACCCTTCCTCATCTAAAAAAAGGGTTGTCTGGCGGATCGGCCCTTCCGGAAGCACTGATACGCGGTTTTGAAAAATACGGCGTCGAACTGCAGCAGGGCTGGGGCATGACCGAAATGTCGCCGATCGGGACCGTGAATGTCCTGCCGCCGCACATTCAGGAAATGCCGCTTGATGAGCGCATCCCCTATCAGTTGAAAGCAGGCCGGGCCTTGCCGTTTGTGGATATGCGGATTGTCAACGCGGGAGGGGAAGTGCTTCCCAATGATGGCGAGGCGGACGGCCATCTGCAGGTGCGGGGGCCCTGGATCGTCGGGGAGTATTACAAGACCGATCAACCAACCCTGACCCTTGACGGCTGGTTCGACACAGGCGACGTGGCGATCATCGATCAGGATGGTTTTCTACAGATCACCGACCGTTCCAAAGACGTCATCAAGACCGGCGGCGAGTGGGTGTCCTCCATCGACGTCGAAAACGCGGCGCTTATGCATCCAGGCGTTGCGCAAGCCGGTGTGATCGGCGTTTATCATCCCAAATGGCAGGAACGTCCGCTCCTGATTGTCGTGAAAAAGGAAGGCGAGGATCCCGCGGCTGAAGACATTCAGAATTTCCTCAAGGACAAGCTGGATAAGATCGCGTGGCCCGATGCTGTGGAATTCGTCGACGAAATCCCGATCGGCGCCACTGGCAAAGTCTTGAAAACCGAGCTGCGCAAAATGTTCAAGGACTATAAGCTTGCCGAATAGGACGCTGCCGCTGCTATCGGGAAGCGAGATTATGTTTCACCGCATAAAGCGCCGCCTGCGTACGGTCTGCGACGCCAAGTTTTGACAAGACGACGCTGACGTAACCTTTGACGGTTCCCTCGGTCAGACCGAGATCGAACGCAATGATCTTGTTACTCTTGCCGGCGGCGATGGATTTTAGAATGTCCAGTTCACGCGGCGTTAATTTCTCGTGGGCGAGACGCTCGCCCGTCGCACGGCGCAGTAATTGTCTTTGCACTGCGGGGTGAAAAACAGGCGAGCCGTGGAACACGCTTTCGATTGACCACAAAAGCTCACCGCGAGACACGTCTTTCAGAAGATAGCCCATGACTTCCGCGTCGATGGCTTCCTGGAGTCTCAAATCGTCTCCAACCGCGCTGGTCAATAAGATGACGCGGGTGCTTTCATTCTGTTTCCGGATCGCCGCCGCGGCCTCAATCCCGCTGCGGCCAGGCAAGGCGACATCCATCAACACGATATCGGGTCTGAGGTCGGCGATGCATTGTTCCGCGCTCTCGGCGTCGCTGGCTTCACCGACAATATCGATCTTCGGCTCATCGCCCAACAGCGTGCGCAGCCCCTCTCTGACGATCGGGTGATCGTCGACAATAAGAATGCGTATGATGGGTGAAACGCCCATGGTCCAAGTCTCTCTCCGCGGCCTTTCTAGGCCAAGGGAAGCCGAACCTCAACGCAAACACCGCCTTCAGCGCCATCGCAAATAGCGACCCCGCCACCTAGTCTTGCAGCCCGCGCCTGCATGCTGGAAAGACCGATATGCGTTGACCCCATTGCCATATCGCCGTCGGCGGGCAGCCCTTGTCCGTCATCCTCCACGCGGAAGACCAGGATGTCTTTCTTGTAATGCAGGGAAAGGCAAACCTTTTCCGCCTTGCCATGGCGAATGGCGTTGGAAAGGCTTTCCTGGGCGATCCGCAACAGTGTTTCGTGCTGTTCGGAAGAAAGGCGTGTGTCGTCAATTTCTATAGAAACAGCCGCCGCATCGCCGATCGCAAGGGCGCAATGTCGCTTTAATGCGCTTGCAAGCCCATTGTTGCGCGCATGCGCAGCCAGGGAACGATCATCCTCCGCAGGACTGCGTAGTTCGACCAAGAGGGCCTTCATTTCTTTTTGAGCAAGGCTTGCAATGTCGAGCAGTCGTGCGATGCGCGCATCGCCTTCCGCTTTGCTTTTGTCAAAACCAGCGCTCACGGACTCCGCGACAAGCGATAATGAAAAAATCAACTGGCTGACATTATCGTGTAAATCACGGGCCAGACGCTGGCGCTCTTTGAGACCAGCGTATTTTTTTTCACGCTCATAGGAACGGGCATTGTTGATGGCGATGGCGGCGTGACGGGCGAAGATGCCCAGCATGCGAATGTCATTGTCGCCAAACCGCTTTGGCGGCCCGGCGCCGATGCCGAATGTACCGATAATATCGCCGCGCCACATAATCGGCATTCCGATGACGCTGTCTTCTTCCATGCCTTCGAGTTTCGGGCTGTCCAGGGATCCATACCGGTCCAGCAGAACCGGCGCGCATGTCGCGTAGACTCGGCCGGCCAGTCCTTCGTTCGGATTGGAAACCGATCCCAGTTCTTCATCGGGCATGCAGTAGACAGCTTCGATCCGGACCCGGCCCGGATCCGCTTCCACGAGGCCGATTGACCCGCGCTCCGCATGCAGCAGCTCGCAAGCTTTCTGGACGATCACGGTCAGCAAAGGCCTCAGCTCCAATTCGCCGCTGATGACCTCGATCATCTCGCGTAAGTGATCCTGATCGATCATGGTTGGAGGAGCGTCGGTCATTCCTGTTTGTCCCGCTACGCATATTTGTAGGCGCCGCCGCCCTGTCGAAAGTTAGAGGCGGGCCCGTGCGAATTGCAGCACCAACCTGCGCCATAGGCAAGGCGCGCCGCCGTCAGTGCTTGCTTATCTTTTATCGCAACGAAGAGCGCATCGGCCGGTCTTCGGCAAAGAAACTTGAAACAGGAGAGAGAGAATGGAGACGATTGTCAGCTTGATCGGCGGTGCTCTGGTGATGACCGGCGTCAATATTTGCGTTGTGCATGTGTTTCTCGGCACACCTATCGCACTTTGAGGGCTTTATAGTCGAGATCTTAGCCAACTGGAGGAAAAAATGATGACACTTCTTGCTGCTGTTGTAAGCAGTATTTTTATACAGCCTACGGAAACTATTACAGAAACGTCAGCGATTGAAATGCACCAGCACGCCGCTGGCCAATACCTACGATCCAGGCTTTATGACACACGCGGAGCCGCGCTTCGCCCGAAGGAGGAGCTTTATTCCGTGAGCGCGGTTATCAATGGCGTCTCATGGCGTGGTTACGCGCTTGATATCTCTTTAATCAACGCGCGCAGCCCTTCTGGCCACCGGATCGCCCGTCACAGGCAGACTGTGCTGATCGGCGCCAACGGTCCTTTCGCATTGAAGTCCGATGTGAAGAATTTTAAAAAAATTGATTAGCACCAGCCGCCAGAGCCATTATCGGACCTGGCGGTTCTCTGTTAGCCCATTATCATAAAACGCTATCGCTTTGACTGAAAAACGCTGCGTGTGCATGCTATCGACAACAGTGACTGGCAAGATGCGCAATTGAGCCGCCCGTGGGCGCCGCGCGTTATACCGCGCGCTTGCCGCCTTGGCGCATAAGCGCCGGCGCAAGGCCGATCACGCCCCCCACCGCGCCGGAGCGATCCGGCTGCAAGACGCTTTCCGGCGCGCCCGTCCCGATGCCGCCGCGGCCATTGCGCGGCCTCCTCCCGGTCTTCGCGAGCCCAAAATACAGAGCAAACCCCGCGCCAACCCCGCAAATTCTGGCTGCGTCTGCGGTGCGGCCATGGGGACAATTGTCCCGCCTGCGGAATTCGGATACGCCCTTGGCCGTTCTGAAAGCGCTCTAGGGGTATTAGTTTCAGGCGCGAGGAGGCGGCGACGTGACGGGAAAATTGGCGGTGGTCTTCGGCGGTTCGGGGTTTGTCGGACGTCACGTCGTTCGCGAGCTGGCGCGGCGGGGCTGGCGCGTTCGGGTCGCTGTACGCCGTCCGCATCATGCGCAATTTTTACGGCCCATGGGCGTCGTCGGACAGATCCAGCTCAAGCAGTGCAACATTCGTCATCAACCTTCGGTTGTAGAGGCCTTGAAAGACGCCAACGCCGTCATCAACCTCGTGGGCATTCTGTTTCAAAACGGGCCGCAACGCTTCGATGCGGTTCAGGCGGGCGGCGCTGCGACTGTCGCACGGCTTGCCGCTGAAGCCGGCATTTCCGATTACGTTCATCTTTCGGCGATTGGCGCGGACGCGAACAGCGACAGCCTCTATGCACGAACTAAGGGAGAAGCCGAGGAGGCCGTGCGCAGTGCGGTTCCAACCGCAGCAATCATTCGCCCGTCGATTGTCTTTGGTACGGAAGACTCGTTTTTCAACAAATTCGCCGCAATGGCGACAACGACGCCGTTTACGCCGCTGCCGCTCATTGGCGGCGGCAAGACCAAATTCCAGCCGATCTATGTTGATGATGTCGCGGATGCTGTCTGCGAGGCCTTGGTTCGGCCCGAAGCGGCGGGGCGCACCTACGAAGTCGGGGGGCCGAGCATTTATACATTCCGTGAGCTGATGGAATTGATGCTTCAGGAAATAGGACAGCGCCGTCCGTTGATCCCTGTTCCGTTTCCGATTGCAACGATGATCGGCGCATTTGGCGAACTTGCTGGGCTTGCTCCGTTTGTTGATCCGCCGCTCACGCGCGATCAGGTCAAACTTTTGAAGCACGACAATATCGTCGATTTGAGCGGCAATGTTGGCGTGCTTGCCGATCTTGGGGTGGAGCCGGAAACGGTCGAGGCGATCCTGCCGTCCTATATGGTTCGGTATCGTCGCTACGGTCAATTCACCGAACATACGACCTGAGCGAGTTTCGACTTAAGAGCCGTAACCGTCTGGATTTTGGCTTTGCCAGCGCCAATGATCGGCGCACATTTGATCCAGGTTTTTCTCTGCGCGCCAGCCCAAAAGTTCCTTGGCGCGCTCGGGATTGGCGTAAATTTCTGCGATGTCGCCGTCGCGACGCGGCGCGAATTCAAACGGAATATCGCAATTGGAAGCGCGCTTGAACGCCGCAATCGCCTCCAGCACAGAGTGGCCCTCGCCCGTTCCGAGATTGATATTGTGCGCGCCGCCGGTTTTCTGGCTTGTCAGGAAGTCAATGGCTGCCGTATGACCTGCAGCCAAATCACAGACGTGGATATAATCCCGTATGCCCGTCCCGTCTCGGGTCTCATAGTCGTTTCCGAAGACCGACAATTTTTCACGTTTGCCGACTGCAACCTGCGCAAGAAACGGGAACAGGTTATTGGGAACGCCATTGGGGTCTTCGCCAATATCACCCGAGGGGTGCGCGCCAACAGGATTGAAATAGCGTAGATTAACGATGCGCCAGCCATCATCGGACCGGGCTATATCTTTCAGCAATTCTTCAATGAGGAGCTTTGTCCGCCCATAAGGGTTTGCCGGTCGGTTGCTTGCGGTTTCAGCCACCGGGCTTTGGTTTTCATCGCCATAAACAGTTGCGGATGAAGAAAACACAATATTTTTTGCATTCGCCGCCGCAAGAGCTTCTATCAGGGTCAGCGCGGCGCCGAGATTGACGCGGTAATAACGGGCCGGATCCGCAACCGATTCTCCGACAGCCTTCAGGCCGGCGAGATGTACGGCGCCAACAGGCTGAAAGTCTTTGACGGCATTGATGACGGTTGTCCGGTCGGCAGGAGTGGCGAGGTCCGCTTTTAAAAGCGCAACATCGCCTTCACCAAGCTTGCGGACCCGCTCTAGCGCTTCGGGATGGGAATTTGAAAAATCATCAATGACCATGAGCGTGTCGCCGCGCGCTAATAGCTCAACGCAGACATGGCTGCCGATATAGCCGGCGCCGCCAGTGACCAAAATTCGCCGGCTCACAGGGCCCTCATAACAAATCCTCGCGCCCGCGGCGTTTCAGCTCTTCGATCAGCGCCCGCACGTCCTGGGCGCGATCGCGGCGCGCCACCAGAACGGCGTCGCCCGTGGCGACAATGACAAGATCATCGACGCCAATCGCGCCGATGACCGGACCGTTCGAGCGCACCGTGGTGTTTTTGCTGTCTATTAACATATGCTTGGCGTCCGCCGGATCGCTGACAGCCTCGCTCCAACTGCCAATATCGGTCCATCCCATATCCACGGGGGCGACCACCGCCGCGTTGTCGGTCTTTTCCATCACGGCGAAATCGATTGAGTCGCTGGGCGTCGCCTTGAATTCAGCTGCGTCGAGCCGGTGGATCTGGGCGTCATCGGATTTGGCCGCAAAGGCGC